>NZ_JAZHLI010000220.1:0-700 GCF_036549475.1 Aurantimonas sp. A2-1-M11
GCCTTGCCGAGGATCAGCGCATGGACGTCGTGCGTGCCCTCGTAGGTGTTGACGGTCTCCAGGTTCTGGGCGTGGCGCATGACGTGGTACTCGCCCATGATGCCGTTGCCGCCATGCATGTCGCGGGCGGTGCGGGCGATGTCCAGCGCCTTGCCGCAATTGTTGCGCTTGACCAGGCTGATCATCTCCGGCGCCATCCGGCCCTCGTCGAACAGCCGGCCGACCCGCAGCGAGGCCTGCAGCCCCAGCGCGATCTCGGTCTGCATGTCGGCGAGCTTCTTCTGGATCAGCTGGGTCTGGGCCAGCGGCCGGCCGAACTGGGTGCGCTCCATGGTGTAGTCGCGGGCGCGCTTCCAGCAATCCTCGGCGGCGCCCATCGCCCCCCAGGAAATGCCGTAGCGGGCCCGGTTGAGGCAGCCGAAGGGGCCGCGCAGGCCCGACACGTTGGGCAGCAGCGCGTCCTCGGGCACCTCGACCCCGTCCATGACGATCTCGCCGGTGACCGAGGCGCGCAGCGACAGCTTGCCCTCGATCCTGGGCGCCGACAGGCCCTTCATGCCCTTGTCCAGGATGAAGCCGCGGATCTTGCCGTCATGGGCGGCCGACTTCGCCCAGACGACGAAGACGTCGGCGATCGGCGAGTTGGAGATCCACATCTTGGCGCCCGACAGGCGGTAGCCGCCGTCGATCCTCTCGGCCC
>NZ_JAZHLI010000221.1:0-693 GCF_036549475.1 Aurantimonas sp. A2-1-M11
CTGGTCTCGGTGTGCCGACGATGAACGCCATCGTTTCGGCGCTGCGCTTCTTCTTTATCCAGACGATCGACCGTCCCGATCTCGCCCGCAAGCTGGTGCGCCTGCGCTATCCCCGCAGCCTACCCAATGTTCTCAGCCCCGACGAGGTGCGCCGTCTGCTCGGCGCCACCGTCTGCCTGAAGCATCTGGCGGTGCTCTCGGTCGCTTACGGCGCGGGCTTGCGCGCCTCCGAGGTGGCGAGCCTGAAGGTCGGCGACGTCGACTCCACCCGGATGCTGCTGCGCGTCGAGCGTGGCAAGGGCGGGCGCGATCGCAACGCCATGCTCTCGGCCGATCTCCTGGCCTTGCTACGCGAGTGGTGGGTCGAGGGGCACCGGCAGGGCATCCTTCACCGTGAGGGCTGGCTGTTTCCCGGCCAGAGCTGGGATCGGCCGATCTCGACCCGCCAGATCCATGGTGTCGTGGTCGAGGCGGCGCGGGCGGCCGNGGTGTCGTGGTCGAGGCGGCGCGGGCGGCCGATATCCCCAAGCGCGTCGGGCCGCACACGCTGCGCCATTCCTTTGCCACGCACCTCCTCGAGGACGGCGTCGACATCCGCGTGATCCAGGTGCTGCTCGGCCACGCCAAGCTCGACACCACGGCGCTCTACGCCAAGGTCGCCGTGCGCACGGTGCGGGCCGTCGTCAGCCCGCT
>NZ_JAZHLI010000222.1:0-673 GCF_036549475.1 Aurantimonas sp. A2-1-M11
CATGTGTCAAGGTGGCGGCGCGACCCTTCTTGAGGGGCAGCCCCGGCTGCGTCCGGTCGAGCGCCTGGATCTGCGACTTCTCGTCAACGCACAGCACGACGGCCCGATCCGGCGGATCGAGGTAGAGTCCGACGATGTCAGTGACCTTTTCCTCAAACTTTGGGTCGTTCGATACCTTGAACCCGCGTGTCAGGTGCGGCTTGAGACCGGCTTCTGCCCAGATGCGGCCGACGCTCGACGGCGAAATGCCTACCGCCTCAGCCATCGCGGAGCGGCTCCAGTGGGTGGCGTTGGACGGGATCTCCTTGACCGTCTTTGCGATCACTTTGAGGCGCGTTTCCCGGGGAAGTGGCGGGACCCGCGAAGGGCGGGTCTTGTCGCGCTTCAGCCCGTCTACACCTTCGTCCAGGTAGCGCGCCTGCCAGCGCCAGACAGTGGGCTTTGACGTATCCGCACGCCGCATAATCTCGTTGGTGCCGCATCCGTCCGCCGTCGCAAGCACGATCTGTGCCCGCCAGACCAGCTTGCGCGGGGTGTTGCGGTCGGCGAGAAGGGCTTGAAGATGCGCACGATCGGCGGGGCCAACGTAAAAACAAATGTCATCTCGTCTCATGCGCCGAACATGGCACACCAGATCACAAATGGGAATCTTATGTCAGGTGGTGAACACTAG
>NZ_JAZHLI010000223.1:0-660 GCF_036549475.1 Aurantimonas sp. A2-1-M11
CTGGTCTCGGTGTGCCGACGATGAACGCCATCGTTTCGGCGCTGCGCTTCTTCTTTATCCAGACGATCGACCGTCCCGATCTCGCCCGCAAGCTGGTGCGCCTGCGCTATCCCGCAGCCTACCCAATGTTCTCAGCCCCGACGAGGTGCGCCGTCTGCTCGGCGCCACCGTCTGCCTGAAGCATCTGGCGGCGCTCTCGGTCGCTTACGGCGCGGGCTTGCGCGCCTCCGAGGTGGCGAGCCTGAAGGTCGGCGACGTCGACTCCACCCGGATGCTGCTGCGCGTCGAGCGTGGCAAGGGCGGGCGCGATCGCAACGCCATGCTCTCGGCCGATCTCCTGGCCTTGCTACGCGAGTGGTGGGTCGAGGGGCACCGGCAGGGCATCCTTCACCGTGAGGGCTGGCTGTTTCCCGGCCAGAGCTGGGATCGGCCGATCTCGACCCGCCAGATCCATCGTGTCGTGGTCGAGGCGGCGCGGGCGGCCGATATCCCCAAGCGCGTCGGGCCGCACACGCTGCGCCATTCCTTTGCCACGCACCTCCTCGATGACGGCGTCGACATCCGCGTGATCCAGGTGCTGCTCGGCCACGCCAAGCTCGACACCACGGCGCTCTACGCCAAGGTCGCCGTGCGCACGGTGCGGGCCGTCGTCAGCCCGCT
>NZ_JAZHLI010000224.1:0-650 GCF_036549475.1 Aurantimonas sp. A2-1-M11
AAGGGACACCGCCCCGGGTGTGGTCCTGAAGCGCGAGCGCATGTTGCGCGGCGCCGGGTGGCACGGGCGCATCGAACCGCGGCAATGTCCCGGGCTTGTCGTGCGAATGGTCGGACGGGTTGTGCTTGTGCTGATGATCGCCGTGCCCGACCGTGTCAGCATGAGGTTCGTCGTCGTGCGAGTGGCCGTGATCATCATGCGCAACGTGCAGCGTGAGGACCGGGTCGTGGGAAGCCGATGGACCCTGGGGCACCGCGAACATGGCGAAGACGACCGCCAGAGCGATCGTCAGATGTCCGAAGAGAGTTCGGGTGAGCTTCGGCATGCGGTCGGCGGCTGCTTCCCTCGGGCGAACGCCGCGATCCTGATCCCCGATCCCGGCGCGAAACTTGTCGGCGAGGAAGATGGCGCAGTCATGGTGGCGGAAGGAATCTCCTTCGCATCCGAGCGCACCAACGCAGCGGCGACTTGACTTCGAGGGCCGCTCTGGCTGAATGCCCGAATGGGGACTGCGATCTCCCCACGAGGCTCCGGCCGAAGCATCGCGTCCCCTCATCCATTCATGGAAAGGACGCGTCATGGCCTCGACGATCACCATCTCCTGCGACAAGCTCTCCCGCCTCGTCGGGACCCCGAAATCTCCCCTCGTC
>NZ_JAZHLI010000225.1:0-644 GCF_036549475.1 Aurantimonas sp. A2-1-M11
GCCCTGATCGCGCATCTGACGCTTGAGATCGAGAAGCTCAAGCGCGAACTCTATGGGACGCGTTCGGAGCGCAAGGCCCGTCTCCTCGACCAGCTCGAGATGCAGCTCGAGGATGCCCAGGCCGCCGCGACCGAGGACGAGCTTGCCGCCGAACGGGCCGCGGCGAAGACGACGAACGTTCAGGCCTTCAACCGCAAGCGCCCCTCGAAGAAGCCCTTCCCCGAGCATCTGCCGAGGGAGCGGGTGGTGATCGAGGCGCCAACTTCGTGTCCGTGCTGCGGCTCGGCAAAGCTGTCGAAGCTCGGCGAGGACGTCACCGAGACGCTGGAGGTGATCCCACGCCAATGGAAGGTGATCCAGACCGTCCGCGAGAAGTTCACCTGCCGGGAGTGCGAGACGATCACCCAGCCGCCAGCNGTGATCCCACGCCAATGGAAGGTGATCCAGACCGTCCGCGAGAAGTTCACCTGCCGGGAGTGCGAGACGATCACCCAGCCGCCAGCGCCGTTCCACACGACGCCGCGGGGCTTCCTCGGACCAAACCTCCTGGCGATGATCCTGTTCGAGAAGTTCGGGCAACATCAGCCGCTGAACCGCCAGTCCGACCGCTACGCCCGCGAGGGGATCGACCTCAGCCTGTCGAC
>NZ_JAZHLI010000226.1:0-590 GCF_036549475.1 Aurantimonas sp. A2-1-M11
GGCTTGTCTGGTTCCTGCAAGCAAGCCAGCCAAAAACGGCGAAACCGCATACGTCCAAACGTCTTTCCGGGTGCGTCGCTTCAACGGCTTAGCCATTATTCAGGGCGGACTCATTATTATCCGCCGGGCACGTCGAAGTGGAACAGGATCGAACATCGGCTGTTCTGTCACATCACCCAGAACTGGCGCGGCCACCCGTTGACCGATCGCCGCGCCGTGGTCGAACTGATCGGCGCAACGACAACCAAAACCGGCCTCAAAGTCGAGTGTGCGCTCGATACGCGCATCTACGAGAAGGGTCTCAGAGTATCCGATGCCAAGATCGCCGGCCTCGACATCACCGGCGACGCCTTCCATCCCGAATGGAACTACACGATCAAGCCAAGACAGCCGGAAGAGTAGCAGTTATCGATGCGGATATCCTTGATGTCGTTGTTCATGCGGAAGGGCAGCGACCAGCCATTGAGGGTCACGACGGGATTGTAGTCCGGCCCCGCCGTCGGAATCAGCGGCGGTTGCGTGGCCGCCGTCTCCATGATCGGCGCCTCCGGAAGCCCCATGGCCGACGTCTTCGACCAGGCGGTGATCCC
>NZ_JAZHLI010000227.1:0-584 GCF_036549475.1 Aurantimonas sp. A2-1-M11
AGATCATCGTGCGCCGCGCCGATCGCTGCTCCTGCGGGGCGGACGTGTCGGGGCTGAAGCAGACCTGCCGACAGCGCTACGACCATGTCGACATTCCGCCGGTTCTGCCGAATGTGACGCGGATCGAACTGCACGGCGGGCGCTGCGCCTGCGGCAAGCGCTTCCGTGCCACGCCGCCCGAGGGCATGCCGCCCGGCACGCCGTTCGGGCCGAACATCCATGCTCTGCTGGCCTATTTGCACCATAGCCATCACGTCGGTTTCGAGCGGCTGGTCCGGCTGGCCCGCGAGTTGTTCGGCCTGTCGATCTCCGAAGGCGCCATCGCCAATGCGCTGCGCCGGCTGGAGACGCCGCTGGAGGCCGAGTGCGCGGCAATCCGCCAGAAGCTGCGCGCTGCGCAGGTTGTCTGGTCGGACGAGACCACGACGCGCATCGACGGGCGCCTGCACTGGCAGTGGGTCTTCGTCACACCCGAGGCGGTGCTGCACGAGATCGCCCCGCGTCGCGCGAGGGCGGTGGCCGAAGCGGTGATGGACGGCCACAAGCCGGCTGTCTGGATTTCCGACCGCTACGCCGGCCAGCAG
>NZ_JAZHLI010000228.1:0-575 GCF_036549475.1 Aurantimonas sp. A2-1-M11
AAGACCCAGACAATCGTCGCAGGGGTAATCGAGACGGCTCGCGCTCTGGGGTTCACGGTAGTGGCTGAAGGAATCGAGGAGCAGGAAGTACTGGCAGTGCTCCGAGAGATGCGATGCGACTTCGGCCAAGGCTATTATATTTCGCATCCCCTCTGGGACGACGATTTGTTGGGCTGGCTCGCTGAAAAACAGGCGATTAGTGAATGCCCACCCCAACGGCATTATTCCTCAGGCGTCAGACGCTGACGGATCTCCCGTCCTTTTGGGACCAGCCGTATCCATCGCGGAAAGCCGAAAGGCCAAGCAATGCCGGCAAGAACGCGCAGGGCGAATTGCCGATCCGCCGGCTGCGCGAGGCCGGCGCGATCCTCCTCGGCAAGACGAACACGCCCGAATTCGCCGTCGAGGGCTACACGTCGAATGACCTCTTCGGCGCCACGCGCAATCCGTGGTCCCCGGATCTGATACCGGTCCGCGCTTGATCTGACTCGGTTGTGATTGTCTTGTTTTGGGTGAGCGTGATTCCCTGTTCCCGCCAATGGAGGGAACGAGCGATGGCCTTGAAGATCAACGAG
>NZ_JAZHLI010000229.1:0-570 GCF_036549475.1 Aurantimonas sp. A2-1-M11
AAGATGAAATACCGATGACCCCTCCGGCGAGCATAGGTACGCCCCCTGCCGAGTAGCGCTCATCGAGGACATTCAGGATTGCGCTGCAAAGACTGTTGTCGCCCCCCTTGGTATCTGCCGTGGGTGCGATCGCTGCAAACTGACCATTGCTCAAATCATAGACTTCGACGGCGCTAGGAAGCGCCTCCCTCAGACGACGGGCAACACTGAAATGGAGAGCATCAGAATAGTCGTATCCTAAGGAAGCAGCTACGCGCTCCAGGTGTTCCAGCCGAACCGTGAAGAGATCAAACGATCTTGCATCGGCTGCGCAGTATCGGATCTGTTTTTGAAGATCCTGGAGCATCATTGCCCTGTTCGGTAAATTTGTGAGCGGGTCGTAACGCGCATCCCGTCTAGCCCCGCGCATCTGCGTCGCAAGTTCGCCGGCCATCGCGCCTGCGGCAGACCCAATCCCGACGAAAAATATCCCTCGAATTATCCAGCTTACGGCGCTTTGTTGAACCCCAAGTTGGATATCAAGAGGCATGAGCGGGCCGGCGACAAGACCTGCTGCGAGACCTGCGGCGG
>NZ_JAZHLI010000023.1:0-70152 GCF_036549475.1 Aurantimonas sp. A2-1-M11
CAAGTCCGATGAAACCGATCTTCCCATGGTGCGTATCCTCCCGCACACAAGGAATCAGAATACGTCTCCAAGCGGAACCATCCGATTCACACTTATTACTGGACGCTCTAGGGCTCGCGGGTTTAGATCAGTCTTGGCGGCATGCGCGCGGTGTTTCACCGCCCGCACCCACGCAAGGAAGCCGACAAGGGTGCGCTGCGCTCGCTCCGACGCTTTCTCCTGCAGGCGGGAGTCCAGACGTGAATACCATGCATAACAAGGGCTACGAAGGCATTGTTGCCGATGGCGAGGACGCGGAGATCTTCCATGGCGAGGTTGTCAATCTTCAGGACGTCATCACCTTTCAGGGCGCTTCAGTTCCCGAACTGAAGCAGGCTCTGAATCGGTCGAAGACTACCTGGCCTTCTGCAACGAGCGGGGCGAAGACCCGGAAAAGCCCTATTCGGGGCAATTCCTGGTGCGAGCCCAGCCACGGCTGCATCGCGAGCTGGTTGCAGCAGCCCGACGCGCAGGCGTCAGTCTGAACAACCTCGTGACTATCACGCTCGAGCGGACGCTGGGGGAGCATTCCAGCGCTGACACGTCACCCCCTCACGACAAATAGCCGAGCTGGGCGGCCAGAGCGACGGCGTGGGTGCGGTTGGAGGCATCGAGCTTGCGCTGGGCTGCGGTCAGATATTGCGAGATGGTGTATTCCGACAGGCTCAGGATGATGCCGATCTCCGACGAGGTTTTGCCGAGCATGGCGAGCTTCAGGCAGTCGCGCTCGCGCACCGACAAAGGATTGTTGCGCCGGTTCTCCTCGAAGCGCGCCGCCGCCAGCATGCCGAACAGGGCAAAGGCGAAGAGATGCAGCTCGCGGGTGGCGGCCGCGGAGATGGCGCAGCTCCGGCCGGCAAAGGACACCGCGCCGTTGAAGGCGGTCAGCCCGTGCACCGGGAAGAAGGCGCCGGCCAGGTAGTGCGCATCGAGCAGCATGCGGGCTGCCGGCGAAGGATCCGGTTCATCGGCGCCGTAGAGGGTGTCGATGTCCCAGACGAAGGGCATCGGGTCGGTCTTCAGCGCCCCGACCACCAGTTTCGAGCGGTGCAGCCCGAGCTGTTCGTAACCGGTGGCGAAACTTTCCGGCCAGTTGGACAGAAGGAGCCGCGTCGCCGTGCCGCCGTCGTCCGTCGAGGGCACCGACAGGACCGCGGCGTGTGAAAAGCCGAAATCGCCTGCCACCGCGTGGAGAACCCCCGTCAGGGCGACCTCGTCCCAGGGTGGCGCGAGCGTGTTCAGGCGATCGAGTGCGCCGCACATCCGAACCCGGGGCGCGCAGTTTCCGAAGTCCGGCTGTCCCCTGGTCCCGGGCAGTCGGTCGATCAGGGCCGGGACGCCATCGGGGGCGTCCGTCGAACCGTTCGAAGATGGCATGGCCGCACAGCCTCTCGCGATCTGCTCGTTCCGTTTCATGCGCCCCTCGACGCGAATCGGACACGGCCCATACTGGCCTCTCCACGGACAGGATTGAAGCCTTGACTTCGCAATCGGTCGCCTCGTCCTCGCCAGGCGAAGCGGCCTTCCCCCTTGCCAAGGGTGGCAGGATGGCGATGCGGCCCCCATCTAGCGGCGAGTTGCCGTGGCGACCGGTCCGCCGGGCCGCGGAATGCATGCGTGCCGGCGCGGCTCGCCGGCCTGGAAAGAGATATCCATGACTGATTATTCTCCCCGCGAGATCGTCTCCGAGCTCGACCGCCACATCATCGGCCAGAAGGATGCCAAGCGCGCCGTCGCCGTCGCGCTGCGCAACCGCTGGCGGCGTCAGCAGCTCGAGGGGAACCTGCGCGAAGAAGTGATGCCGAAGAACATCCTGATGATCGGGCCCACCGGCGTCGGCAAGACCGAGATCTCGCGCCGGCTGGCACGGCTCGCGGGCGCGCCGTTCATCAAGGTCGAGGCGACCAAGTTCACCGAGGTCGGCTATGTCGGCCGCGACGTCGAGCAGATTATCCGCGACCTGGTCGAGATCGGCATCGGGCTGGTGCGAGAGAAGAAGCGCGAGGAAGTGAAGACCAAGGCTCATCAGGGCGCCGAGGAACGGGTCCTGGACGCCCTCGTCGGCAAGACCGCCTCGCCCGCCACCCGCGATTCCTTCCGCAAGAAGCTGCGGGCCGGCGAACTCGACGACAAGGAAATCGACGTCGAGGTGTC
This sequence comes from Aurantimonas sp. A2-1-M11, assembly GCF_036549475.1. Taxonomy (NCBI): domain Bacteria; kingdom Pseudomonadati; phylum Pseudomonadota; class Alphaproteobacteria; order Hyphomicrobiales; family Aurantimonadaceae; genus Aurantimonas; species Aurantimonas sp. A2-1-M11. Next base: position 2,194 of record NZ_JAZHLI010000023.1, read on the forward strand.
CGACACGTCCAACCCGATGGGCGGCATGGACATTCCCGGCATGCCGGGCGCCAATATCGGCGTCCTCAACCTGTCCGAGATGTTCGGCAAGATGGGCCAGCGCACCAAGCAGCGCCGGACCTCGGTGCGCGAGAGCTACGAGCTCCTGATCGGCGAGGAATCCGACAAGCTGCTCGACCAGGAGCAGCTCGTGCGCGAGGCGATCTCGTCCGTCGAGAACAACGGCATCGTCTTCCTCGACGAGATCGACAAGGTGGCCAACAAGCACGGCCAGAGCGGCGCCGGCGTCTCCAGAGAAGGCGTGCAGCGCGACCTGCTGCCGCTGGTCGAGGGAACCACCGTGGCGACCAAGCACGGCTCGGTGAAGACCGATCACATCCTGTTCATCGCCTCGGGTGCCTTCCACGTCTCCAAGCCGTCGGACCTGTTGCCCGAGCTGCAGGGCCGTTTGCCGATCCGCGTCGAGCTGCGGGCGCTGACCAAGGAGGATTTCCGCCGGATCCTGACCGAGACGGAGGCCTCGCTGATCAAGCAGTACATCGCGCTGATGAAGACCGAGAATGTCGATCTGGTCATCACCGACGATGCGATCGACGCGCTGGCCGATACGGCGGTCGCGCTGAACGGCTCGATCGAGAATATCGGCGCACGCCGCCTGCAGACGGTGATGGAGCGCGTTCTCGACGACATCTCCTTCGAGGCGCCGGACAAGTCCGGCGAGAGCTACACGGTCGACGCGGCCTATGTGCACAAGGCGCTGGACGGCATTGCCGGCGATACCGACCTGTCGCGCTTCATCCTCTAGTTCCGGCAGTCATGCGGCGGCACGGTCCAGCCGGCCGGGACGGAACGGCTGGCTGCGCATCGTGCCGTCGCGCCGAACCATCAGCACCGTGTCCTGCGGGACCGCGACCCAACTGCCCGCATCGTCGCAGGGCTCCGATGCGATCACGATCCCCGGTCCCTCATTGCGCCAGTACAACGAGGGCGGCGGACCGTCGCTTGCCCAGCGATAGGCCCAGAGGGCATCGCCATCGGCATGGATCGCGGCAAAGCGCACCGGCGCCGCCTCCCCGGTCATGGCGGCCGCCGTTTCGATCTCGGCTAGGGTGGCGGCGATGGCTGCGACCGGGTCCGTCTCCAGGCCACGCCCGAGTGCGGCCAGGAAGATCGCCTCGGAATCGCTGGTGCCGCGGCGCTTCGGATAGAGCGCGTCGGGGATCAGTGCGTCGACATGGCGGCGCAGGCGCGCATAGCCGCCGATCTGGCCGTTGTGCAGGAACAGGTGCCGGCCCTCGGTGAAGGGATGGCAATTGCTCGTCGAGACCTCGCCATAGGTCGCCGAGCGGACATGGGCGACGAAGAGCGGCGAGCGGATCTGGCGGCAGAGCGACACGAGATTGGCGTCCGTCCAGGCCGGCAGGATGGCCCGGTAGACGCCGGGCTCGGCCCGTTCGCCGTACCAGCCGACACCGCAGCCATCGCCGTTCACCACCGTTTTGGCCTCGCGGGCCGCCAGGGACTGGCAGATGAGGGAAGCGCGGGGCTCGACCAGCAGCCGGTCGAGGAAGACCGGCGGACCGGCATAGGCGAGAAGGCGGCACATCGGACGGCGACACCACGCGGGAACCCGAGCACCGGGACGGCGCTCCAAACCTCAATCTCCGACCAACATGGTAAATGAAGCGTTAAACGCGTCCGGCTGGCGCAGTTCCACGTGAGTCCGGCGTGGCCGAACGTCAGCGACGCCGGCGGCGGGCCCGCAGGGCTTCCTCGGCGCGCATCGCCGCTTCCTCCAGCTGGGCGCGCAGGCGCTTCAGATCCTCCGCCGGCAGGATCGCGATGGTCTCGGCCAGGCGGTTGGCGAGCGCCGTCGCGTCCGGGCCGAGGCCGGCAGTCTCGACCGTCACCTTGGGATGGGAGAGCTCGGCCAGCCGCTCCAGTTCCTCCGCATCGTCCCAGATGACATTCAGATAGCCGATGATTCGCTGCAGGAGGTCCCAGGTTGGGCGCCCGCGGCGGCCATGTTCCAGCGCCGACAGATAGGCGCTGGAGACGCCCAGCGCCGCCGCCATCTGGCTCTGGGTGACGCCGCGTTCCTTGCGGAAGGCGCGGACCTTCTCGCCGAAGGGGGTCATCCGAACCGCCTGACGCGCACATACAGCGCGCCGTCGCCGCCATGATGGCGTTCGGCGCTGTCGAAGCCGGAGACGAGCGGGCGAAACTCCGGGCCCCCGAACCACAGGGGCACGACGCGTCGCAGGACGCCGCGCGAGCCGAAATGGCCGCCCGAGCCGCCCCGCCCCGTGATCACCAGCACATGGCGCAGCCCCATGACCTGCGCCTGCCGCAGGAAGGCCACCAGCGCGTCGTGGGCGACCCCCTGGGTCATCTCGTGCAGGTCGATGCGGGCCTCGATGGGAAGCCGGCCGTTGGAGATCTTGCGGCGGGTCGGCCGTTCGATCGGATGCTGGGACAGGCGCGGCTGCTGCGCAGGCTGCTGGAGCGGCACCGGAAGCGACGGCGCCGACGCGCCCGAGCCCTTGCGCCCGGTCGGCGAGGTGGGACCTGGTTTTACCTGAGGCGCATCCTCGGGCGGCATGACCGGGTGCCTCTTGCCCTTCAGGGGCACGGCCGAGCGGGCCACGCTCGCCCACAGGCGGGCATCCTCGACGCTGAGCGTGCCGCGGCGGCGTTTCATCGGAGAAGGCGTGCCGCCAGCTTAGGCGGCACGAGGACGGTGAAGTCGGCCGGATGGCGGATCCGCCCGGCGACGGAACCGGCCGCCTCACCCGAGCCGACGAAGATGTCGGCACGCGCCGGACCGAGAATGGCCGAGCCGGTATCCTGGGCGATTACCAGACGGCGAAACGGCGCGCCGTCGATCACGAGGTCCGGCGCTTCGATGAAATAGGGCACGCCGAAGGTCGCGATTTCGCGGTCCACCGCGATCGATGCCAGGGGTGTCAGCGGCACCGTCCCGGCACCGACCGGGCCGAGACCGGGGTCTTCGACCGGCGTCTCGCGGAAGAAGATGAAGGAGCGGTTGCGGTCGAACAGGGCCCGCATGCGCTCCGGATGCGCCGCGAGCCAGCCGCGGATACCGTCCATGTCGGCTTCGGCCAGGGTCAGCTCGCCCTCGTCCACCAGGATCCGGCCGATGGCCGTGAAGCGATGCCCGGTCTTGGCCGCATAGCCGACGCGCATCTGCCGCCCGTCCTCATAGGCGAGGCGGGCCGAGCCCTGGATGTGGATGAAGAAGGCGTCCACGGGATCGGCCAGCCAGGCGATCTCGAGCCCCATGCCCTCCAGCGCACCGGCCTCGATGGCGGCACGATCGGCATATTCTTCCAGAAGGCCGCAGGACTTGCGGCGCGCAAAGCGGAAATAGGGGTCGACGCCGGGCGGACGCGACACGTCGTCGATCTTCACCAGATCTGGCGGCGGCGCATAGAGGGGATAGCGGTAGCGCTCGGTGCGCACGGGAGAGCCCGCGACCACCGGCTCGTAGTAGCCCGTCACAAAGCCCGGGAGCGGGGCATTCTGGCTGTCGGGAACAATGCGAAGAGGAACGAAATGGCGCTCGAAGCAGGCCTTCGCCTCTGCCTCACGAGGCTCTCCCGATAGAGCCTGCGCTGCGCGCGCGGCGTCATCATAGGTGCTGGCATCGACGCCGAGCGTGCCGGTCGCGAAGATGCCCGCAGCGAGCCGTTCGGCGCTGGCGCGAAAGGCAGAAAACGCCAGCGCATGATCGGCGCCGTCCCAGCCTTCCAGATCGGACCATTGCCGGCGAACGAATGCCGTCATCGTCGCCGCTCCGGCTCACGCGTCTTCGGATTCGGTCCCGGCCAGCTTCCAGTTCGGATCGCGCGAGCGGGTGTCGCGGGCGAAGGTCCACACGTCCTTGACCTCGACGACCGTCTCCGGATCGCCGTCGACCACCGTGTCGTCCGGCTTGACCACGGCGGAGATGATCTGCGCGACGATGCGCAGGGTGACCATCGCTTCACGGTCCTTCTGCTCGGCGGACACGATGGTTGCGTCCTCGATGCCGACGAAGGAGAACTGCATCCGCTCGTCGCGCTGCTCGCGCTCGCTGATCGCCTGCTCGAAGCCCTGATAGACGTCGGGGGACAAGAGGTTCTTCAGGAGCTTGCGGTCGCCGTCGGCAAAGCCGGTCACGATCATTTCATAAGCGATCTTGGCGCCGTCGAGGAATTCCTTCGGATCGAAGGACGGATCGGCGTCGCGGATCCTGCGGAGTTCGGCATTCACCGGGGTTCCCGGCTTGGCCACCTTGTCGATAGTCTCGTAGGGGGTCGCCACCGCAGCCTCGCCCTCGATCTCGGTACCGCGGCGATTGGGCAGCGTCACGACGTTGTCGTTGCGCGCCGCGTCGTCACGCGGGTTGTCCCGGCGGGAATAGGGATCGAAGGGCGGACGCTCGTTGCCCGTGCGCTTGCCCAGAACGCTGCGCAGCTGAAACAGGACGATCGCAGCAACAATGATAAAGAAGATCGTCCCGAAACTCATTGCGCGTTGTCACCCTGCCAGTCGATTACGTCATCCGCCGTCATATAGAGACGAGTGGCAGCGCATTCAAATCTGTTTGCGCAGTTCCTATGTTCCGAATGCGGCGGCCAAACCGCACATGTGCCGGAAACCCCGCAAAGGCGAGGGCCCGCCGGCGGCCGGCCGCACAAGGAGATTACGAAACATGCCCTTCGCCCTGATACCCTTTCTGCTGCTCGTCATCCCGATCCTGGAAATCGCGGTGTTCATCCTGGTCGGCAATGCGATCGGCCTGTGGCCGACGCTCGGCCTGGTGGTCCTGACCGCGGTGATCGGCTCGGTCCTCCTGAAGCAGCAGGGTATCTCGACCCTGGCGCGCATCCAGGCGGAAATCGGCGCCGGCCGCGTGCCGGGGCGTGATCTCGTCAGCGGCGTGATGATCGCCATGGCCGGCGTCCTGTTGCTGACCCCTGGCCTCGTCACCGACGCGCTCGGCTTCCTGCTGTTCGTTCCCGGCGTGCGCTCGCGCATCTTCGACTTCCTGAAGTCGCGCGTGGTCGTGGTCGGCCAGAGCGGCGGCTTCGGCGCCGGCATGGGCGGCCAGCCGCGGCGCGGGCCGCCCTACTCGGCCGGTCCCGACGTGGTCGATCTGTCGGGCGAGGAATTCCGCCGTGAACCCGATCCGGCATCGCCCTGGCACGAACCGAAGGATGGCGACGACCAGACCAATGGACGACGCCTGCACTGAAGGGCCCGCCACCGGCTTGTTGCGGGTCTTCATCAGCCGGGTTCGTCTTGTTCTGATGCCGCGTGCGTGATAGCGCTCGCCCCCGTATTTCCTGCCGTGGGGGCTGTCGGCCCTCCGGCTCCTCGCCCGGCACGAGCGCGCGACCCTGCGCCAGCCCTGCCGGTCATTACCGATACGGGAGCAGACCATGTCCGAGACCAACGACGCCAATGCGACGAATGGCGGCAACGGCGCCACCGATGCCAATGCGACGCCGCCGCGCATCAACATCCTGACCCAGTATATTCGCGACCTCTCCTTCGAGAGCCCGAATGCGCCGGGCGTGCTGCGCGGCCAGACCAAGGCCCCGAACATCAATATCGGCGTCAATGTCGGTGCCAATCCGGTGCAGGGCTCGGACGGCGACTACGACGTGCGGCTGACCCTGAACGCCAAGGCCGGCGAAGGCGAAGACATGATGTTCGCCGTCGAGCTGGAATATGGCGGCGTCTTCAAGCTGCAGAACTTCCCGCAGGAGCATCTCCTGCCGGTGCTGTTCATCGAATGCCCGCGGCTGCTGTTCCCGTTTGCGCGCCAGGTGATGGCCGACGTCACCCGCAATGGCGGTTTCCCGCCGCTGATGATCGACCCGATCGACTTCGCCCAGCTCTTCCAGCAGCGCATGGCCGAAGAGCGCGCGCGCCAGCAGGTCCAGCCCAGCTAATTCCGAGTTCCGACACGAAAAACGCCGGCAGACGCGATGCGCTGCCGGCGTTTCTCATGGGTCAGGTGAAGAGCGGCGATGGCGCTCAGGCGGTGACCGCGGCTTCCACCTCCGGACGCTCCAGATAGCGCCACCAGATCGCCTCTTCGCCCAGCGTGGCGACGAAGGCGCGGTGGCGGGCAATCTCCGCATCGGACAGGCGCGGCGCCAGCGGAATCGGGCGCGGCGCGATCCGCCACACATTGCCGTCGGCATCCTCGTGGGCATCTTCCTCGACCGCCAGGCCCAGGGCCGCCTGCCGACCACCGATCAGCTCGATATAGACTTCCGCCAGGAGCTCGGAATCGAGCAGGGCCCCATGCTTGTCGCGGCGCGACGTGTCGACCGAGAAGCGCGAGCAGAGCGCGTCCAGCGTCGCCGGTGCCATCGGGAACTTGCGGCGCGCCATGGGCAAGGTGTCGATCACCACCGACGGGTCGATCGGCGGCTGGTCGATGCGCTTCAGTTCGGCATTGAGGAAGCGCACGTCGAAGGCGGCATTGTGGGCGATCAGCTTCGCCCCGGAGAAGAACTCCAGGAATTCCTCGGCGATCTCCGAAAACAGCGGCTTGTCGGCCAGGAACTCGTCGGAGAGGCCATGGACGTCGAAGGCGGCCGGATCGACCTTGCGGCCGGCCGGCCGGACGAAGGCATGGTAGCTCTTGCCGGTCGGAATGTGGTTCCACAATTCCACCCCGCCGATCTCGATGACCCGCTCGACATCCGGATCCAGGCCGGTGGTCTCGGTATCGAAGACGATTTCGCGCATGGTGGCTCCCGCTGACGGCCCCTTGTCCTAGAGCTGGCGGACAGAGGCAAGCGCGCGATGAAACATCGTGACAGTATCCACGAGCTTCCGTCAATGTTCTTGTTAAGTTCTTACCAATCACGCCTCGCGCGGTGAAGATCGTCGACACCGTCGCGCGTTTCAGGTCGCTGCGGCGGCGTCAGTCCGCGGCGCAGCGCCGGATGATCGCCAGGACCGCCAGGCGCGCGGCTTCCATGCCGTTGCCGGTGTCGACGAGGAAGTCGGCACGCGCACGCTTGTCGGCGTCCGGCATCTGCCGGGCCAGCAGTGCGGTGAACTTGGCTTCGGTCATGTCCGGCCGGGCAAGCACGCGCTCGCGCTGGATCTCGGGACTGGCGGTCACCACGACCGTTTTGTCGCAGCGTTTGTCGGCACCGGTCTCGAAGAGCAGCGGGATGTCGAGCACGGCCAGGGCTGCGCCGGAGTGTCGCGCGGCGCCGAGGAACGCCCGCTCCTCCTCCCCCACCAGCGGATGGACGATCGCCTCGAGCCGCTGCATGGCGGCCGGGTCGTTCACCACGCGGGCCGACAGCGCCTGGCGATCGACGATGCCGTCCTTGACGGTTCCGGGAAAGGCCGCCTCGATCGGCGGTGCGGCGCGGCCTGCATAGAGGCGGTGAACCGTGGCGTCCGCGTCATGGACCGGCACACCCTCGTCCGCGAACATCGCCGCGGTGGTCGACTTGCCCATGCCGATCGATCCGGTCAGGCCTAGAACGATCATCCGACGCGCAGCCGGCGGCGGGACGGGCTGACCGGCCCCCACGCCCGATGTGTATGAATCACGAAATCTCTGCTCATACGCCGCTGTCGATATCGGCGACGATCCTGGCACGCAAGGTCTCTGATACCTGCGGCCGCTGGCCAAACCAGCGCTCGAAGCCCGGCACGGCCTGATACAGCAGCATGCCGAGACCGTCGCAATGGCGCAACCCCCGCTCCTCGGCCGCAGCCAGAATGGGAGTCATGACCGGGACATAAACGATGTCGGTGACGAGAGCATTGTCGGGCAGAGCCGACAGGTCCGGCAGCCGCGGCTCGAACCAGCCGGGCGTCTCGTTGTCGGGATCGGGCGCGGGGATCGGCACCGTGTTGACCAGGAGGTCGGCAGCGGCGAGCTGTTCCTCCCGTTCGGATTCGGCGTGGGCGGAGACGCGCGGTCCGAAGCGGGTCACCATTTCCTCGGCGCGCTCGACCGTGCGGTTGACGATGCGCACCTGCTTCACGCCGCGCTTCAGGAGCGCGAAGATCACCGCGCGGGCAGCACCGCCGGCGCCCAGCACGGTCGCGGTCTCGACATCGGCCCAGCCCGGCAGGCGTTCGTCGAGATTGGCCGCGAACCCATACGCATCGGTGTTGCCGCCGACCATGCGGCCGGATTTCTCGAACCAGATCGTGTTGACCGCGCCGATCGCCTCGGCTGCCGCGTCGCGGCGCGACACCGCCTTCAGCGCCGCCAGCTTGTGCGGAATGGTGACGTTACCGCCGACATAACCCTTTTTGCGTAGGGTCTTGAGGAAATCGTCGATCTCCTCGGGCGGGACGCCCACCCGGTCATAGGTGCCGGCCAGGCCGAATTCCGTCAGCCAGGTGCGGTGGATCATCGGCGAGCGAGAATGCCAGACAGGCCAGCCGGTGACGAAGGCACGCGGGCCCTCCGCCGCGGCCGACGCGATGTTCGGGTCGAAGATCGATCCCTCGCCGCGCGGCCGTTCCGCACCACTCACATAGGGTTTCGGCGTCCAGTCCACATCAGCCATCGATCTCGCCGCGCTCCCTCAGTTCCTCCAGCAGCGGCAGCAGCGGCAGGCCGATGATGGTGAAATAATCTCCCTCGATCCGCTTCATCAGCTGGATGCCTTCCTTCTCGATCTGGTAGGCGCCGACGCTGGTCGTCGCCTTCATGCCGGCATGGGCGAGGTAGCGGCCGATGAAGCCCGGATCGAGCTCGCGCAGGGTGATGGTCGCGGTGGCGACATGGCGCCAGGTCACCGCCCCATCCTCCACCAGCACCACGGCGCTGTTGAGATGGTGGGTGCGGCCGGAGAGCTTCAGCAGCGTGCGCCGCGCCTCTTCCATGTTGGCCGGCTTGTGCAGCACCTCGTCGCCCAGCGACAGGGTCTGGTCGGCGCCGATGACGATCTCGCCGGGATGGCGTGCGGACACGTCCGTCGCCTTGGCTTCGGCGAGGATCGCCGCCACATCCTCCGGGCCGACGCCGGACTCCAGCAGCGGCGCCTCGATGGTGCGCTCGTCGAGGTCGCTGGCTTCGGCGGTGAAGTCGATGCCGGCGTTCTTCAGAAGCTCGCGGCGGTGGACGCTGCTCGAGGCGAGCACGATGCCCTTGGACATGCAAATCCCATTGTACCGGTTTCGACACCTGTCGCCTGACTGATAGCGGTTGGGCGGCGGAATTGCCATTGCCCGCGGCCGGACTCGATTCTTCCGCGGCGCACAAGGGCAGCGGCCGATTCGCGCCCGGGATTCTTCGGAGCCTGTGGGTTACCCGGGAGTAAACGGGTGACGCCGCGAGCGGGCCGTGAAGGCAATGGCAAACCCCTGTCTTGTCCACAATCGCCGGCACGATCCGCTTGGGCAGGGAGCTTGCGTAAGACCGGGGACAAGAGCGATTCGTCCCGTTTCATCCCCCGGTCATCCCCAGGCGGCGCCGCGGTGCTGTCCGGCGCAAGCGACTGGCGAGGCAGAGGGAATCTGGCACGGTCCCCGTGATTGTCCCAGACAGGCGCGATGCGGCATTCCGGCTTGTGGACGATCCTGATATGGGATCCATCTAGGCGGAGGGTTGTGAATTCCTGCAATCCACCGAGTCATAGAATCAAAAGACTCATCTGAAAGAAATCTTTCTTTTTAAATGGGAGCCGGAATCTGATGAAGACGCGCAAGCTTGTCCGTGTGCTGGAAGGCGAACGCATCTTCCCCCCTCCGGTCTGGCTGATGCGGCAGGCAGGCCGCTATCTCCCCGAATACCGGGCGACCCGTGAGAAGGCGGGGGGCTTCCTCGACCTCTGCTACAATTCCGATCTGGCGACGGAAGTGACGCTGCAACCGATCCGTCGCTTCGGATTCGACGCGGCGATCCTGTTTTCCGACATTCTCGTCATTCCTGACGCGCTCGATCGCGGCTTGCATTTCGTGCAGGGAGAGGGGCCGAAGCTCACGCCCATCCGTCCCGACGAGATCGCCGCCCTCGATCCGAGCCGTGCGGACACGCATCTGGCGCCGGTGATCGCGACGGTGGCACGGCTGCGCAAGGAACTGCCCGAGGAGACCGCGCTGATCGGCTTCTGCGGGGCGCCCTGGACGGTGGCGACCTACATGATCGCCGGTCACGGCACGCCCGACCAGGCGCCGGCCCGGCTCTTCGGCTATCGCCATCCGGCCGAGATGGAGCAGCTACTGTATCTCCTCGCCGAGATGGGGGCCGATTATCTGATCCGGCAGCTGCAGGCCGGTGCCGACTGCGTCCAGATCTTCGATTCCTGGGCCGGCGTTCTCGACGAGGCGTGCTTCGAGGCCTATGCGGTCAAGCCGCTGGCCCGGATGGTGGACAAGGTCCGCGCCGCCGTGCCGGGTGCCAAGATCATCGGTTTTGCCAAGGGCGCGGGCTCGCTGCTCAACGGCTATCGGCAGAAGACCGGTGTCGACGCCGTCGGCCTCGACTGGTCGGTGCCGATGGCGCAGGCGCAGGCGCTCCAGAAGGAGGGTGCCATCCAGGGCAATCTCGATCCGCTGCGGCTGATCGCCGGTGGCAAGGCACTGGACGAAGGCGTCGACCGGATCCTGGAAGGGCTCGGCGACGGCCCGCTGATCTTCAACCTGGGGCACGGAATCACGCCGGACGCGCCGATCGCCCATGTCGAGGCGTTGCTGAAGCGGATCCGGGGGTAGAGTCCCGGCCGTCAGGCCGGACGCGTAGCGGACGCTCTGACGACTCGAAGGCACGCCGGGGACTTGCCCGCGCAGGCTTGGAAGCCGGCAGGCTTCGGGCTATGTCGCGAGGCAAGCCGTACAGGGGCAGCCCGCCTCCGGAACGCAGTGATATCTGCGTGCCGCATCTGCTTCGAAGGATCGTTTCATGAAGAACGCCATCATCGCGCTCGCCATCACGGTTGCGGTCATCGCCGCAACCTTCTGGCTGGTGCCGCCTGAAGCCATTCTCTGGATGAAGTCCCTGCACATCCTGGCGGTGATCGCATGGATGGCCGGCATGCTCTATCTGCCGCGGCTGTTCGTCTATCACGCAGGAACCGAGATCGGCACGGCGCAGTCGGAGACCTTCAAGGTCATGGAGCGCCGACTTCTGAAGGCGATCGTCAATCCGGCTATGATGGTCACCTGGGTCGCGGGCATCTGGCTGGCGGTCGAGGGCGGCTGGTTCGAGGGCGGCAATGGCTGGCTGCACGCCAAGATCGCCCTCGTGGTGCTGATGTCGGGCGCCCATGGCTATTTCTCGGCGAGCGTGCGGCGCTTCGCCAACGACGCCAACACCAAATCGACCAGGCACTGGCGGATCATGAACGAGGTGCCGACGGCCCTGATGATCGTCATCGTCGTTCTCGTGGTGGTGAAGCCCTTCTGATATCGGCATGATCCGAGATCACGCGTTGGAGCGCTGCCCGCGGGACGAAAACTCACCTGGCAGGCTGGAAAGAGCGCCCGTCATCCGGCAAAGCCGGCCATGTCCTTGGGGGGATCGATGACTGAAACCAGCCCACAAATGGCGACGAGCCTCGTGGTGATGGGCCCGGCAGGTGTCGGCAAGACGACGACCGCGGCGAGCCTGGCCGGCATGCTGGGCTGGCCCTATGCCGAAGCTGACGAGTTTCATCCCGCCGCGAACATCACCAAGATGGAATCCGGAACGCCGCTCGACGATAAGGATCGCGCGCCCTGGCTTGCGGCCATCCGCGACTGGATCAGCGACGAGGCGGCCGCCGGGCGTTCGACCGTCGTCACCTGCTCGGCGCTGAAGCGTAGCTATCGTGACCTGCTGCGCGGGGCACAGGCGCGCGTTCGCTTCGTCTGCCTGACCGCCACGCCGGATCTCGTCGGACGGCGCATGGCCACCCGCCAGGGCCATTTCATGCCGGTGTCGCTGCTGAAGTCGCAATTCGACACTTTCCAGCCCCTGGAGGCCGACGAGGACGGGATCGTCGTGTCGGTCGACCTGCCGCCGGACGAGGTGGTGGCGACCGCTCTGCGGGCCCTGCGGCTGTCGCCGGTGCCAAGGGCCGGCTGAGGCCACCCGGCTGTTGTCTGGATATGGGATATAGCCATTCAGGCCTGCCGGCCTCCCGTCGGCTTGTGGTGCCGTCCATTGCGACCGTCCGCGGGAAAGCCTTGCGCTGTCGGGATGGTCGGTTTATGAGTAGCGTCTACATCCCGCCTCAGGGCGATGCGCGACGTTTCCGCCGTGTCGATCCCCCGCCGCAGACCCGTTTGCGTTTCCGGCCCAGCGTTTTCCCATACCCGTCTTCATTGTCTGGAATTGCGTTCCGGACGAACCCCGTAAAGAGCCTATCCCGAATGAAACTTCAGGACCTGAAGAACAAGAGTGCGCCGGAACTGATCGCGTTCGCCGAAGAAAACGGCGTCGAGAACGCATCCGTCCTGCGCAAGCAGGAATTGCTGTTCGCGATCCTCAAGCAGCTCGCGGCCCAGGAAGTCGAGATCATCGGCGAAGGGGTCGTGGAGATCCTGCAGGACGGCTTCGCTTTTCTGCGCTCCCCCGAGGCGAACTATCTACCCGGCCCCGACGACATCTATGTCTCGCCGTCGCAGATAAGGAAGTTTCAGCTCAAGACCGGCGATACTGTCGAAGGACCGATCCGCAGCCCGAAGGAAGGCGAACGTTACTTCGCTCTTCTGAAGGTCAACACGATCAACTTCGACAATCCGGAGAAGATCCGGTACAAGAGCCATTTCGACAATCTGACGCCGCTCTATCCGGACGAGCGGTTCAAGATGGAACTCGACGAGCCCACCGGCAAGAAGGACATGTCGGCCCGGGTGATCGATCTCGTCGCGCCGCTCGGCAAGGGCCAGCGCGGGCTGATCGTGGCGCCGCCGCGGACCGGCAAGACGGTGCTGCTGCAGAACATCGCCCATTCGATCACGGCCAACCATCCCGAGTGCTACCTGATCGTCCTCCTGATCGACGAGCGTCCCGAGGAAGTCACGGACATGCAGCGCTCGGTGCGCGGCGAGGTCGTCTCCTCGACCTTCGACGAGCCGGCTCAGCGCCATGTGGCCGTCGCCGAGATGGTGATCGAGAAGGCCAAGCGCCTGGTCGAGCATGGTCGCGACGTTGTCATCCTCCTGGATTCCATCACCCGCCTCGGCCGCGCCTACAACACGGTCGTTCCCTCGTCCGGCAAGGTGCTGACCGGCGGTGTCGACGCCAATGCCCTGCAGCGTCCGAAGCGCTTCTTCGGCGCAGCCCGCAATATCGAGGAAGGCGGCTCGCTGACGATCATCGCGACCGCACTGATCGATACGGGCAGCCGTATGGACGAGGTCATCTTCGAGGAGTTCAAGGGCACCGGTAACTCCGAAATCGTGCTCGACCGGAAGGTTGCCGACAAGCGGATCTACCCGGCCATGGACATCCTCAAGTCCGGCACGCGCAAGGAGGACCTGCTGGTGCCGAAGGGCGATCTGCAGAAGATCTTCGTCCTGCGCCGCATCCTGTCGCCCATGGGCACGACCGACGCGATCGAATTCCTCAACGACAAGCTCAAGCAGACCAAGACGAATGCCGATTTCTTCGATCAGATGAATACCTGATCGGACCGGCAGTCGGGCATGATTCACGTGAAACGGCGGCCCATGGGTCGCCGTTTTCGCATGGGGCAGACACCATGCCGATAGGACAGTTCATGACCCCGGCGCAGCTTGATCTCACGGGACGCGCAACCGACAACACGCCAGCACGGAGGGAAAGCGGAATGAGTGACAAACCGGCAGCCGTGGCGCGGGTCGAAGCGGCCGCGATCGACCACGGGCTGAAGATCGCCATCGTCGAGACCGAAACCTCTGCCCGCTCCGCGGAGGAGGCGGCGAAGGCGGTTGGCGCAAGCGTCGGCCAGATCGTCAAGTCGCTTGTGTTTCGCGGGCAGGACAGTGGCAAGGCCTACATGCTGCTGGTGTCCGGCGCGAACCGCGTCGACGAGGCGCGGGCCGCAGACACGATCGGCGAGCCGCTGGAGCGACCGGATGCCGATTTCGTGCGCGAGGCGACGGGCTTTGCCATCGGCGGCGTGTCGCCACTCGGCGCGACGGCAGCGCTGCCCATCTACATGGACGAGGATCTGTTCCAGCATGCCACCGTCTGGGCCGCTGCCGGAACGCCCAGACATGTCTTCGAGGTCGTACCGCTGCAATTGCGCAGCGCCACCGGGGCCTTGATCTGCCAGGTCACCTGACCGGCGGCCTGCTTCCTCGGTTGCGGCAACGCAGCTTACATGGTCCCCTTCATGTCGAACTTCTTCCTTCCATCGCATCGGGCGAGCCGTTGATCCATAGCGACACCATCGTCGCCCTGTCCTCGGGCACTCTGCCGTCTGGCGTTGCCGTGGTGCGCGTCAGCGGGCCTGCTGCGCGCAATGTCCTGGAGAAGCTTGCGGGCGCCGTGCCGCCCGAGCGGCGGGCCAGCCTTCGCCGTTTCCGCGACAGGAGCGACCGTACCATCGACCGGGGCATCGCCGTCTTCTTTCCCGGGCCAGGGAGCGTCACCGGCGAGGACCTTGCCGAGTTCCACCTGCATGGCGGCCGTGCCGTCGTGGCGGCATTTCTGGAGGCCGCGTCGGCCGTGGAAAGCGTGCGCCTTGCGGTTGCCGGCGAATTCACCCGGCGGGCCTTCGAGAATGGCCGTATCGATCTCACCGAGGCGGAAGGCCTGGCTGACCTCCTGGCCGCCAGCACCGAGGCCCAGCGCCGCATGGCGGTCGCCCAGGCCGGCGGCGCCCTGCGTGCGATCTACGAAGACTGGATGCGCGACCTCATGGCTGCGCGGGCGATGATCGAGGCGGCCTTCGACTTCAGCGACGAGGGAGACGTGGACGACGATGTCGCTGCGGGTGTCGATCGCCAGATCGCGCGTGTCGCCGATGCCATGCGAAGCCATCTCGCCAAGGCCGACCGCGGGGAAATTCTCCGCGAGGGGTTCAAGGTGGCCATCGTCGGCGCGCCCAATGCCGGCAAGTCGAGCCTCCTGAATGCACTGGCGGATCGCGAAGTGGCCATCGTCACCGAGATCCCCGGCACGACACGCGACGTCATCGAGGCGACCCTCGATCTCGGCGGCATCCCGGTTCGATTGTCGGATACGGCAGGAATCCGGGATACGGCCGACCGGATCGAGGCCATGGGCATCGAACGCGCCCGGGCCGTGATCGACGAAGCGGATCTGATCCTGGCACTGGTGGACCCGCTCGCAGGCCCCAGCGCGCTGGAACGCCTGACCGGACTTCTGACTCACGTGAAACATCCGATGATGCTCGCGGGGCAGGACCAGCCGGGAGATGAGACGGCGGCGAGCCCGCTACTGCCGGCAGCGCCTGTCCTGACCATTCGGACCAAGCTCGACCAGGCGGGACGATCCGGTTCGCCTCCTGCGGTTGATGAGGATTCCGGCGAGCCCCACTATGATCTCGCCATTTCGACACAGACCGGAGAGGGAATCGCGGAACTGGTCGAGCGCATTGCGGCGATCGCGGCAGCCGCCGTGGGCGATCCCGACGATGTGGTCCCGGCACGAACGCGGCACCGCGAGTTGATCGGCGATGCGCTGCGGCTTCTGGAACTGTTCCTCAACGAGCCCGAAACTCCTGCAGAAGTGCGTGCGGAGACCCTCCGCCGTGCTGGCCATCGCCTCGGCGCCCTGACCGGGCAGGTCGGGGTGGAGGATCTGCTAGAGGTGATCTTTTCCGAATTCTGCATCGGCAAATGATTCACGTGGAACACGTGAGTCGTTGAGCGTTTCACCGGCACTCCGGTGCCGCTGCGATACGACGGCTCGGTGTCCCGGTTGTTCCTCGTTGACAGATCCGCACGCTGCAGGCTTAACCCATCGGCATGGAACAATTTTTCGATGTCGTCGTCATCGGCGGCGGTCATGCCGGTTGCGAAGCCGCCAGTGCAGCAACACGCGCGGGCGCCAGCACCGCCCTCGTCACCCACCGCTTCGACACGATCGGGGCAATGAGCTGCAATCCCGCGATCGGTGGGATCGGCAAGGGTCATCTCGTGCGTGAGATCGACGCGCTCGGCGGTCTGATGGGTCAGGTTGCCGACGCCGCCGGCATTCAGTTCCGCCTCCTGAACCGGCGCAAGGGTCCCGCGGTGCGCGGGCCCAGGACCCAGGCCGACCGCCGGCTCTACCGCGAGGCGATGCAGGCGGCGATCCGCGCCCAGTCGGGGCTCGACGTGATCGAGGGCGACGTGGCCGATCTCACCCTCAATGCAGACAACCGCGTCACCGGCGTGGTTCTCGGCGACGGTCGCCGCATTGGCTGCCGGGCCGTCGTGCTGACGACCGGCACGTTCCTCTCCGGCCTCATCCACATCGGCAACCGCAAGATCCCGGCCGGTCGCATGGGCGAGGATGCCTCGACGGGCCTGTCGGCGACGCTGGACCGCCTCGGCCTGACCCTCGGCCGCCTGAAGACCGGAACGCCGGCCAGGCTCGACGGGCGCACGATCGACTGGGAGGGTCTCGACCGCCAGGCGCCGGACGACGTGCCCGTTCCTTTCTCCTATCTGACCAC
This sequence comes from Aurantimonas sp. A2-1-M11, assembly GCF_036549475.1. Lineage (NCBI taxonomy): Bacteria > Pseudomonadati > Pseudomonadota > Alphaproteobacteria > Hyphomicrobiales > Aurantimonadaceae > Aurantimonas > Aurantimonas sp. A2-1-M11. The sequence continues at coordinate 18,792 of NZ_JAZHLI010000023.1, forward strand.
GACGATCGCCAATCGGCAGATCGATTGCGGCATCACCCGGACGACACCGGAGACCCACCGGATCATCCGCGACAATCTCGGTCGGTCGGCACTCTATTCCGGGCAGATCGCCGGCAACGGCCCGCGTTACTGCCCGTCCATCGAGGACAAGATCGTCAAGTTCGGCGATAGGGATGGCCACCAGATCTTCCTGGAACCGGAAGGGCTGGATGACGACACCATCTATCCCAACGGGCTGTCGACCTCCCTGCCCGAGGACGTCCAGACCCTGTTCCTGCGATCCATCCCGGGGCTGGAGCGGGTGGAACTGCGCAAGCCGGGCTACGCCATCGAATACGATCACGTGGATCCTCGCGAGCTGGACCGGAGGCTGGCGGTGCGCCGCGCCGAGGGGCTGTTCCTGGCCGGCCAGATCAACGGCACGACGGGTTACGAGGAAGCCGCTGCACAGGGGCTCATTGCCGGCCTCAATGCGGCGCTGCTTGCGGCGGGCAGTGCGGCGGTCACCCTCGGCCGGGCCGACGCCTACATTGGCGTGATGGTCGACGATCTCACCCGGGCGGGCGTGTCGGAACCCTATCGCATGTTCACGTCACGGGCGGAGTTCCGCCTGTCGCTGCGCGCCGACAATGCCGACCGGCGGCTGACACCGCTCGGCCTGTCGCTGGGGATCATCGATGCGGAGCGCCGCGCGGTCTTCGAGGCCAGCGAGACCGCGCTCGAGGGCGCACGCGCCCAGCTCGAAGCTGCCACCCTCACCCCATCCCAAGCCCAGCGCCATGGGCTGCCGGTCAATCTCGACGGACGTCGTCGCTCGGCCTGGCAGCTGCTGTCGCAGACCGACGTGGATCTCGATCGTCTGGCGCAGGTCTGGCCGGAGCTGGCCGGGCTGAGCGGCCCGATCCGTGATCGGATCGAGATCGAGGCGGCTTATGACGTGTATCTCGACCGCCAGCGCCGCGATCAGGAGCGGCTGCGACGGGACGAGAAGCGCGCGCTCCCGGCCGACCTCGACTATACGGCCATGGTGGGACTCTCCAACGAATTGCGGCAGAAGCTGATGGATCGTCGCCCCGCCTCGATTGCCGAGGCCGAAGCCATAGACGGCATGACGCCGGCGGCCCTGGCCATCATCCTGGTCACCTTGCGACGCACGGAGACAGCCCGTGCGGCGTGATCGCGATTCGGAGCGGCCGGCCCGGCCCTATGTCAGGCCTCCCCAGACGCCGCCACGCAGGAGACCCCGTGCCGCCGATGTCGCAGCGGCGCAGGAAGCCGGCCGCGCGGAATTTCTCGCCTCGCACGATGTTTCACGTGAAACGCTGGATCGGCTCGACCGCTACGTTGCGCTTTTGACCGACTGGCAGAAACGGATCAATCTGATCGCGCAGGCCACTATCGGGGATGTCTGGACGCGGCATGTCGCTGATTCGCTGGAGCTGGAACGGCATCTGCCGCAGGCTGCGACCTGCGTCGATCTCGGTTCGGGTGCAGGGCTGCCGGGCATCATAGTCGCGGCTAGCAGGCCCCAGATGTCCGTGGATCTGATCGAAGCCAATGCCAAGAAGATCGCCTTCCTGCGCGCCGCCCAGCGCGAACTGGGCCTCAAGGGAACTGCCCACGGGGCTCGGATCGAGGATTGCGGTCCGGTTCTGGCGGGGGCCGACATCGTCACCGCGCGGGCGCTCGCGTCGCTTTCCGACCTGTTCGCCCTGGTCACCCCGCATATCCGTCCGGGGACACGCTGCTTCTTCCAGAAGGGGCGCAACCATGAACAGGAAATTAACGCAGCGACTGCCCATTGGCGATTCCGCGTGATAAAGCATGAAACGACACTCGAAGACGGATCTGTCGTCCTCGAGCTCGACGATATCGCGCCGCTGTGAGCGGCGACAGCCTCGGCGCAGACGGACCGGCAGCTTTCCGGCCGGCGACCGGAATCGCCGCTTGGCGGAGCGGGAGCGGATCGATGGATGCGATTAGCGGACGGCCGATGCGGATCATCACGATAGCGAACCAGAAGGGCGGGGTCGGCAAGACGACCACCGCCATCAATCTCGCCACCGCCCTCGCCGCGATCGGCAAGCGTGCGCTGCTGATCGATCTCGATCCCCAGGGCAATGCTTCGACCGGGCTCGGGATCGACCGGGACAATCGCGAGGTCTCGTCCTACGACGTCCTGACCGAGAAGGCGTCGATCACCGAGGCCGCCATGGCGACCGCCGTTCCCAACCTCAGCCTGATCCCGTCGACGCTCGACCTGCTCGGCCTCGAGATGGAAATCGCCGGCGCCATGGGCCGCGCCTACCGGCTGCGCGACGCGCTGCATTTCCACCAGGTCGAAACGCCGCAATTCGACTTCGTGCTGATCGACTGCCCGCCTTCGCTCAATCTCCTGACCATCAATGCGATGGCCGCGGCCGATTCCATCCTCGTGCCGCTGCAATGCGAGTTCTTCGCCTTGGAAGGGCTGAGCCAGCTGCTGCAGACGGTCGAGCAGGTGCGCGATTCCCTGAACCCTTCCCTCGACCTGCACGGCATCGTGCTGACCATGTATGACGGCCGCAACAATCTGGCAGCCCAGGTGGTACGGGACGTGCGCTCCTATATGGGCGACCACGTCTATGACACGATCATCCCGCGCAATGTGCGCGTGTCCGAAGCGCCGTCCTTCGGCAAGCCGGCGATCCTCTACGACATGAAATGTCCGGGCAGCCAGGCCTATATCCGGCTGGCCTCGGAGATCATCCAGCGCGAACGCGGGCTGCAGGCAGCATGAACAACTTCCGATACGGCGATCACGGAAGGACCAGCGATAACCCCGATGCCACGAGCGGGGACGGCGCCGACGCGCCGAGGAACGGGGAGACGAAGATGAATGAAGACAAGTCGCGCCAGCGTCTCGGGCGCGGGCTGGCCTCGCTGATCGGCGCCAGTGCCGCCGCCCCTGCCCGCCCCGGCCAAGGCTTCGGTGCCCAGGCAGAGCAGCCGGCGCCGCCGGCGATTCCCGCCGAGCGGCACATCTCCATCGATGCGATCTCGCCGAACCCCAACAATCCGCGCCGCACCTTCCACGAAGCCGATCTCGACGATCTGACCGCGTCGGTGCGCAATCACGGCGTGGTGCAGCCGCTGCTGGTGCGGCCGCGGCCGGGCGAACCCGACGGCTACGAGATCGTGGCCGGCGAGCGCCGCTGGCGTGCGGCGCGCGCGGCCGGGCTCAAGGAAGTGCCCGTCGTCCTGCGCGAGATCGGCGACCGCCAATCGCTGGAGATTGCGATCATCGAGAATGTCCAGCGCGCCGACCTCAATGCGGTCGAGGAAGCGCAGGGCTACGAGATGCTGATCAACGAGCATGGCTATACCCAGGCCGACCTCGCCGATGTCTTGGGCAAGAGCCGCAGCCATGTGGCGAACACGCTGCGGCTGCTGAAGCTGCCGGAGGAAGTGCGCACCATGGTGGCGAGCGGCACGCTGTCGCCCGGCGCTGCCCGCACGGTGGTCACGGCCGAGGATCCGGTCTCCGTCGCGCGCCAGATCGTGTCGCGCGGGCTCAGCGTGCGCGAGGCAGAGGAGCTGGCTCGCCAGCCTGCGGGCGAGGTCGCCGCCCCGAAGAAGCCCGCCGGCGGCAAAAGCGTGTCGACCCGCAGGGCAGCTCCGGAGAAGGATTCCGACGCGCTGGCGCTCGAGCGGCTGTTGGCCGAACTGCTCGGTATGCCCGTGGAGATCGAGGTGAAGGGCGACGGCGGTTCGATCCGGATCGAATACGCCGACCTTGAACAGCTCGACGAGATTTGCGGGCTGCTGCAGACGCGCGCGCAGCGCCCGTCCGACACGCCGCGGGTGCGCGAACTCTAGGCTTTTCGGCTCAAAGTCAGGCGCATCTGTTTCACGTGAAACAGGTGCGTGGATTGGCGCGACGGGGCGTCCCGCAAGAAGTGCCGGCTCGGACGGCGGCGTGTTATTGTGGGAGAGAAACCGTCAGGCCCGGCCTGCGCGCAGCCGCGCTGCTTCGACGGCGACGTCGAGCAGGGTCTGCCGCGTGATGGTCAAGGCAAGTCCGCTCTCCTTGCGGCTGGCCAGAATGTCCGCATCGATCCGCTGCAGGATGGCGGTGATCGCATCCAGGGGCCAGGCTGACAGCGCGGCTTCCATGGCGTGCTTGCGCCGGAAATGCGGACGCCGACGTTCCACCACCCGGCCGACCGGTTCGCCGCCCTTCTCCACCATCTCGCGCATCGTCTGCAATTGCTGGAAATAGCGCAGCAATTGCTGGTGCAGCTGGAAGGTGGCGGTGCCTGCCGAGACCAGGCGGTCGATCAGATGCGGCAGCCGCCGCACCTCGCCGCTGGCCGCCGCATCGATCGTTTCCTCCAGCGTGTCGGCCGAGACGTCGCCGACGATGGCCCGCACGTCGGCTTCGGTCACCGAGGGCGCTCCCAGCGCGTAGAGGCAGAGCTTGCGGATCTCGCCGCGCGAGGCGATGCGGTTGGCGCCGAGGCGGGAGCGCAGCTCGTCGCGGGCCTCGCGATCAATGGTCAGCCCGCTCTCGCGCATCTCGTCGTCGATCATGCGGTCGATCGCCCGGCCCTCGTCCTGGTAGCAGGGCAAGGCGATGGCGAATTTGCCGCGTTCGGCGTTGGCGCGCAGGGCCGAAGTCTTCTTTAGGTCGCCGGCCTCGAGGATGACGATGGCGCCGTCGAGCTTGCGGGCCGCCAGATCGCCCACGGCATCGGCCAGCGACTTGCCGTTGCCGGCACTGCGCACCCGGATCAGGCGCGTGCCGCCGAACATGGAGACGGTCTGGGCCTCGTCATAGAGGCGGCCGATGTCCTTCTCCAACTCGTCGGCCGCCAGCGTGACGGCCGCGAAGGGATCGTTGCGGTCGATCCCGGAGAGTTCGGCGATCTTTTCCGAACGCTCGGATACGAGGCCGGGATCGGGGCCGTAGAGGAGGATGACCGGATAGGAGAAATCGGGCCGCGAGAGGAAGGCTTCGACCTCGCCGGGTTTCTTCTGCGCCATGGTCGGACGTCCCCGTTGCGCGAGCGCGGCGGGCGCTCGCATCCTTCATGCCGTGCCGGCGTCTCCCCCGGGAACGGGCCTACAGCATCGGTCCGAAAACCGGAATCGATTTTCGGACCGATGCTGAGATTCAACAGGTTAGAGCGCCGTTGTGCCTCCGTCAGACGCACGGCGCTCTAGACGCCGGCCTTTGTCAGAGCGCGGGCGATCTCGAGTTCGAGCTGCGCCGCCACGGCCTCTGCGGCCTGTTCGCGCGCGTCGATGACGGCCCGTTGGCTCTGGTAGAGTTGACCGGTGCGGTCGAAGGGCACCGTCTCGGTCCGTGTGCCGGTGGCCAGGACTGTGCCGTCGCTCACGCGCGTCAGGACGAAGGTCGCGGTCATGTGGTAGAGCGACGTTGCCGCCTGCCCGCCGGGTTCGACCGCAATTCCGATCTCGCTGCCGCTGCCGGTGAGGCTGACAGCGTAGAGCGGCTCACTGACTCGCTTGCCCTGGTTGAGACGGAACAGCAGCGCGTTGCGGATGATCTGGACGGTGCGGGTGCCGGCTTCGGAGACCGCAATGCGGCCGCGCAGGGAGACAAGCTGCCCGTTCGGCGCGACGATGTCGGTGGTCAGGCCACCGGCATAAAGTGGCCGCCCGATGCAGCCCGACAAAGCGAGGCCGCCAGCCAGGAAACAGAGCGCCGCCAGGGCGCGAGGCCGGCCCGCATCAAACAACGACATTGACGATTCTCCCGGGGACGACCACGACGCGCTTGGGCGAGCTGCCGGCCAGCGCTGCCTGCACGAAATCGAGCGCCAGCGCTGCCTGTTCGATGTCAGGTTTGCCGGCGGAAGCCGGTACGGTCAAGTCACCACGCTTCTTGCCGTTGATCTGGACCGGCAGGGAGACACTGTCGTCCTTCAGCAGCGCCGGATCGACCTGCGGCCAGGGTGTGGCGGCAGCGAGACCGTCCATGCCCAGTGTCGTCCAGCATTCCTCGGCCAGATGCGGCATCATCGGCGCGATCAGGCGCACGAGAATGGTCAGGGCTTCGCGCGCGGCGGCCCTCAGCGCCGGGTCGCTGTCGGCCGATATGCCCGACAGGGACGCGGCGAGCGTGTTCACCAGTTCGTAGACGCGTGCGACGGCCTTGTTGAAGCCGAGACGCTCGATGTCCTCGGCGACGCCGGCTGCGGCGCGGTGGGACGCGCGGCGGATGGTCAGGACCGCCTCATCCTCGGATTGCGGGGTGCCGCCGGCATCCGCGATGCGGGGCGCTGTCTCCGATACCAGGCGCCAAAGGCGCTGGACAAAGCGATGGGCGCCCTCGACGCCGGATTCTGTCCAGATCACGTCGCGGTCCGGCGGGGAGTCGGAGAGCATGAACCAGCGCGCCGTGTCGGCGCCATAGGAGGCGATGATGTCGTCCGGGTCGACGACGTTCTTCTTGGACTTCGACATCTTCTCGATGCCGCCGATCTCGATCGCGGCGCCGGTCGACAGGCGCGTCGCAGTCCGGATCCCCTCCCCTTCGGTGATCGACACGTCCACCGGCGCGATCCATTCGCGGCCGTCGCGATAGGTCTCGTGGACGACCATGCCCTGGGTGAACAGGCCCCTGAACGGCTCGTCGAGATCGACATGGCCGCAGGCGCGCATCGCCCGAACGAAGAAGCGCGAATAGAGCAGATGCAGGATCGCGTGCTCGATGCCGCCGATATACTGGTCCACCGGCAGCCAGGCATTGGCCGCCTGGGGATCGGTCGGCTCGTAGGCCTGTGGTGCTGTGAAGCGGGCGAAATACCAGGAGGAATCGACGAAGGTATCCATCGTGTCGGTCTCGCGCCGCGCCTTGCCGCCGCATTGCGGGCAGGTAGCGTCGCGCCAGGTCGGATGGCGATCGAGCGGGTTGCCGGGCTTGTCGAAATCGATGTCGTCGGGCAGTTCGACCGGCAGATTCTCCCTGGCCTCGGGCACCACGCCACAGGCCTCGCAATGCAGGACAGGTATCGGGCAGCCCCAGTAGCGCTGGCGCGAGATGCCCCAGTCGCGCAGGCGGAAATTCACCTGACGCTCGGCCTGGGGCCTCCCGTCCAGCGTGGTCGCCTCCAGTCGTTCGGCGACCGCGTCGAAGGCGGCATCGGGCGACATGCCGTCCAGAAAGGCCGAATGGCACATCGTCCCGTCGCCGACATAGGCCTCCGTACCGACCGCGAAGCTGTCGGCGTCGGCGCCTTCCGGCAGGACGACGGCACGCACCGGCAGGTCGTATTTGCGGGCGAAGTCGAGGTCGCGCTGGTCATGGGCCGGGCAGCCGAAGATCGCGCCGGTGCCGTAATCCAGGAGCACGAAATTCGCCACATAGACCGGCAGTTTCCAGGCCGGGTCGAAGGGATGGGTGACGGAAATCCCCGTCAGCATGCCCTTCTTCTCGGCGGTTTCCAGCGCGGCGGCGGACGTGCCCTGGCGGCGGCAGTCGGCGATGAAGGCCTGCAGCTCCGGGTTGGTCTCGGCGGCTTTGGCGGCCAGCGGATGATCGGCGGCGACGGCCACGAAGGAGGCGCCGAACAGCGTGTCGGGCCGGGTGGTGAAGACGGTGACGTCATCGAAGCCTTCGGGCTTCGTGGCGCCATCCAGCGCCCAGCGCACCAGCAGGCCCTCAGACTTGCCGATCCAGTTCTTCTGCATCAGCCGGACCTTCTCCGGCCAGCCCGGCAGATGGTCGAGGGCCGCCAGCAGATCGTCGGCGAAATCCGTGATGCGGAAGAACCACTGGGTCAGTTCGCGCTGCTCGACATCGGCGCCCGAGCGCCAGCCCTTGCCGTCGATCACTTGCTCGTTGGCCAGCACGGTCATGTCGACCGGGTCCCAGTTGACCTTGGATTTCTTGCGGTAGGCCAGGCCCTTGGCCAGGAAGTCGAGGAACAACATCTGCTGGCGGTGGTAGTATTCGACGTCGCAGGTCGCGAATTCCCGGCTCCAGTCCAGGGACAGGCCCATGGATTTGAGCTGGCCGCGCATCGTCGCGATGTTCTGGTAGGTCCATTCGCGCGGATGCACCTTGTTCTGCATCGCGGCGTTCTCGGCGGGCATGCCGAAGGCGTCCCAGCCCATCGGGTGCAGCACGTTGTAGCCCTTGGCCCGGCGGTAGCGCGCGACCACGTCGCCCATGGCATAATTGCGCACATGGCCCATATGGATGCGGCCCGAGGGATAGGGAAACATCTCGAGGACGTAGTATTTCTCGCCCGGGGCGTCTGTCCGCGTTTCGAACAGCTTTGCCTCGTTCCAGGCCTTCTGCCAGCGAGGTTCGGATGCGCGGGGATTGTAGCGTTCTGTGGTCATGCGGCCGATCGCGAAGCTGGTCCGGCCGGATGGGGACCGGCAGGTATTGGGGGATGCGGCTTGACTTACTCTCTTGTCGCGCCCGCGTTCAACACGAGGGGGCGGAAAATCCGCCGAATCTCGGCAAATGTGATGCAGGCGGGCGATGATGGCCCGCCGGAAGGGAGACGGCATGGACAATGCGCTGCTGGAGCGGCTGGAGACGGTGCGGGAAGCGATCGCGCGGGCGTGCAGGGAGGCCGGACGCCCGGAGGATGCGGTGGCCCTGGTCGCAGTGTCCAAGACCCATGACGGCGAGGCGATCCTGCCGGTGCTGGAGGCTGGCCAACGGATCTTCGGCGAGAACAAGGTGCAGGAGGCCAAGGCCAAGTGGCCGGCACTGCGCGAGCGCTTCGACGACATCGAGTTGCGGCTGATCGGGCCGCTGCAGTCGAACAAGGCCGGCGAGGCGGTGGCGCTGTTCGACGTGATCGAGAGCGTCGACCGCGAGAAGATCGCCCGCGAGCTCGCCAAGGAGATGACCAAGCAGGGACGCCGCCCGCGGCTCTACGTGCAGGTCAACACCGGCGAGGAAGAGCAGAAGGCCGGCATCGCGACGACCGAGGCGGTGGATTTCGTGGCCCGCTGCCGGGACGAGCACGGTCTTCAGATCGAGGGGCTGATGTGCATCCCGCCGGCCGACGACAAGCCCGGGCCGCATTTTGCGCTGCTGGAGAAGATCGCCCGCGAAGCCGGCGTCGCGAAGCTGTCCATGGGCATGTCGGGCGATTACGAGATCGCGATCGGCTTCGGCGCGACCTCGGTTCGGGTGGGATCCGCGATCTTCGGCGCCCGCGACTACGGCTGAGATCTCCCGGGTGGAAGCGCCCTGCCCGCCCTGGCCTCGTGCGTTCGCGCGTCCTGTGCCCGGAGTGTGAAACCGCGGGCCTGCTCGCCCGTTACGGGCAGGACCGACCCCGCCCGCAAAGGACCACATCATGGGATTTTCCGACTTCAACCTGGCTGGCGTGTTCGTCGCCGCCCTCCTCGCCTTCGTCTTCGGCTTTGTCTGGCACCGCGCCCTCGAAAAGCCCTGGATGACGGCGAGCGGCTATGGCGGCCGGCCGGCGCTGAAGCCGGGTCCCCTGGCCATCGTCTTCCTGGCGGAACTGATGATGGCCGGCGTCCTGGCCGGCATCATCGGCCATATCGGTCCCGTGACCATCGGCAATGCGCTGATCACGGGCATTCTCGGCTGGGCGGGCTTCGTGCTGACGGCCATGGTGGTCGATCACTCCTACGAGGCACGGTCGCGTCGGCTAACCTATCTGAATGCCGCCCACTGGCTGGGCGTGCTGATCATCATGAGCGTGACGATCGGCCAGTTCGGCTGAGACGACGGGGCCTGAAACCCCGCGAAAGTATGACGCCGGCGAACTGGACCCTGCCGGCGCTTTCACCCTAGATTGCCTGCCCAATGCCGGGCGAACCCGGCGCCAGCACGGGAGGCGATTCGATGACCACGATCCACGTCAAGGACGACTGGAAGGCGCGCGCGAAGCTGACGGACGAGCAGTATCGCGACTGGTACCGCCGCAGTGTCGAGGATCCGGACGGCTTCTGGGGTGAGCACGGCCGGCGCCTCGACTGGATCAAGCCCTATCAGAAGGTGAAGAACACCTCCTTCGCCCCGGGAAACATCGACATCCGCTGGTTCGAGGACGGCACGCTGAACGTGGCGGCCAACTGCATCGACCGGCATCTGGCGACGCGCGGCGACCAGACGGCCATCCTCTGGGAGGGGGACGACCCGGCCGAATCCCGGGCGATCACGTACCGGCAGCTCCACGAGGAGGTGTCGCGCATGGCCAATGTGCTGAAGGATCGCGGCGTCCGGAAGGGCGACCGGGTGACCATCTACATGCCGATGGTGCCCGAGGCGGCCTATGCGATGCTGGCCTGTGCCCGGATCGGCGCCATCCATTCGGTGGTGTTCGGGGGCTTTTCGCCGGACGCTCTGGGCGGCCGGATCGAGGGTGCGCAGTCGGACGTGCTGATCACCGCCGACGAGGGCCTGCGCGGTGGCCGCAAGGTGCCCCTGAAGAAGAATGCCGACCGGGCCTGCGAGATCGCGGCCAAGGCCGGACAGACGGTCAAGACGATGCTCGTGATCCGGCGCACCGGCGGCGACGTCACCTGGCAGGAAGGCCGGGACGTCTGGTGGCACGAGGCGCGGGAGACCGTGTCCGCCGACTGCCCGCCCGCCGAGATGTCCGCCGAGGATCCGCTGTTCATCCTCTACACGTCCGGCTCGACGGGCAAGCCGAAGGGCGTGCTGCACACGTCCGGCGGCTATCTCGTCTACGCCGCGATCACCCATGAATATGTCTTCGACTACCATGAGGGCGACGTCTACTGGTGCACCGCCGATGTCGGCTGGGTGACCGGCCACAGCTACATCGTCTATGGCCCGCTCGCCAACGGCGCCACGACGCTGATGTTCGAGGGCGTTCCCAACTATCCCGACGCCTCGCGCTTCTGGCAGGTAATCGACAAGCACAAGGTCAACATCTTCTACACCGCGCCGACCGCGATCCGCTCGCTGATGGGCGCCGGCGACGAGATGGTCACCAAGACCTCGCGCGCCAGCCTGAAGGTGCTGGGCACGGTGGGCGAGCCGATCAACCCGGAGGTCTGGAGCTGGTACTACCGGGTCGTCGGCGACGAGAGGTCGCCGGTCGTCGACACGTGGTGGCAGACCGAGACCGGTGGCATCCTGATTACCCCGCTGCCGGGCGCCACGGACCTGAAGCCCGGTTCGGCGACGCGGCCGTTCTTCGGCGTGCAGCCGCAGCTGGTCGACAATGTCGGCACGGTGCTGGACGGCGCCAACGACGGCAATCTCTGCATCACCGAGTCCTGGCCGGGCCAGATGCGCACGGTCTACGGCGATCACGAGCGCTTCGAGCAGACTTATTTCGCGACCTATCCGAACAAGTACTTCACCGGCGACGGCGCGCGCCGCGACGACGACGGCTACTGGTGGATCACCGGCCGCGTCGACGACGTGATCAATGTGTCCGGCCATCGCATGGGCACCGCAGAGGTGGAATCGGCGCTGGTGTCCCATGCCAAGGTGTCCGAGGCGGCCGTGGTCGGCTATCCGCACGACATCAAGGGGCAGGGAATCTACTGTTACGTCACGCTGATGGAGGGCGAGGACCCGTCGGACGCGTTGCAGAAGGAGCTCGTGGCCCATGTGCGCAACGAGATCGGTCCCATCGCATCGCCTGACAAGATCCAGTTCGCGCCGGGCCTGCCCAAGACCCGCTCGGGCAAGATCATGCGCCGCATCCTGCGCAAGATCGCCGAGGACGATTTCGGCGCGCTGGGCGACACCTCGACCCTGGCCGACCCGGGGGTCGTCGACGACCTGGTCGAGCACCGCCAGAACCGCAAGAGCTGAATGCCCTTCCGGTTCAACGTCTTGGCTGAAGGAGAAAAGCTGGTGCGAGGCTGACGGAATGGGCGGCGACCCTCTTGCGCCGCCGCATTTTCCTTCCCATACTCGCCTTGTGTTCAACGAAGTGAAAGGAGGTGATCCAATGTCGAGTGATTATCTGAAGCCGGTTGGGTCTTTGATTCTCGGTGGTTCGACGGAGCAGCCTCCTCGCTTCGCCTGAGAATTGCGGATGCCGCGATGCGGTCTTCGACGACCGCCGGCTGACGTCAATCACGGGGCCGCTTCCGAAAGGGAGCGGCCTTTTGATTGTCTGCGACCTGGCGCCCCGCGCCTGTCTGCGCAAGCGATGCGGCGCTGAGCCGGCAAACTTTCCGACACACAGATCCCACGCAATAAGGCCCGCGCCACAGGGCACGGGCCTTCCTTCATCTGCGGTCAGAGGGGCGCTGCAGCCCCAATTGGCCGTCAGGCTTACTGGGCAGCGGGTGCTGCCTCACCAGCCGGTGCCATGGCCGGGTCGGCGACGCCGTCGGTATCATCGGCCATCTCTTCCGGCTCGCCATAGGCCGGAGCCTGCTCGAGCTGCTCGCGCGTAACGTTCAGCACGATGCGGTCCGGCAGATTGTCCTCGCCCACGACCGGAGTCACAGGCTCGGCGGTTGCCGTGGTGCTGGCGGTCGACATGTCCGCATCGCCTGCGGCCATGCCCGTGCCACCGGCAGCGGGATCGGCAGCCATGCCGGTACCACCGGCCGCCGGAGCGGCAGCGCTGGCCTGCGCATTCACCTCTGCTTCGGTCGGCAGACCCTCGGTCTTGCCCGGGCCGAACTCCAGTGCGCTCATCGACACGGCGACATCTTTCTGGCCGATGCCGAGGAAGCCGCCGACGCCGACCAGAACGGCCATCACTTCACCATCCTCGGAGACCAGCACGTCGCTGATCGAGCCGATGCTCTCGCCGGCTGTGTCATACACGTCCTTGCCGTCCAGATCGGCCACGCGCCACGCACCCGTCGGGGGAACGGTCACGAAGGGACCTTCGGCAGACGCGCTCGCGGTGTCCATGTCACCATCGGCCGGTGCATCGGACGCCATGCCGGCAGGCTTGTCGGTCTTGCCGGCTTCACCTTCGGCCGTATCCATGTCCGTCGGCGCTGCGGTGTCAGCCGTGGCATCTTCTTCGGGTACCAGGGTGCCACTCGGTGCTGCCGCATCGGTGCTGTCCGACGGCATCGCCGTATCGCTGGCTGCCGGCGGCGTCTCGGCCGGAGCAGCGGGGTTCGTATCCTGCGCAAACGCGGCGAAGGGCATGACGACGCCAGCGAGCAGGGCGGTGTAGAAGGACTTTTTCATGGTGCTAACTCCCGATTTCAGATAGCCGCACAATGATCGGATTGACCAAGAGGTTCCGCAGGAAAGGCAAATAACGACGATTTTTACACTTGCGGCTTTTGTGTGGCGGAAGCTCACGTCCTGTTGCATGTGGTAACGAGGGGCAGGTTGTTGCCGGGCCGGCAGGAGAGGAAAGCCGTCTGCTTGCCGGGAAGCCATTGATTCCTGTGGCATTCGGACCCCGGGGCTGCCGGTGTCAGTCCTTTGCGGGGGCCAACCGGCCTCGTACGGCGACGGCCTGGCGTCGGTCCACATCGCCGTACCGCTTTCCCGCGGACGACGGCGGTGGGTGGGGCCAACGGAACTCTCTGCAGCAGATCCGGCAAGGCGCAGAGGCGCGAGAACGCCTATTCGTACAGGTCGCGGCGGGTCGGCGGAAGCTCTGCCGGTCCCTTGGCGCGGCGCGAGGCGAGGGTCTGGTAGATCAGCAGGCCGCCGCGCTGGAAGCCGAGGGACACACCGGCCAGATAGAGTAGCCACAGGCGGGCCCGCGGCTCGCCGGCGATGCGACTGGCCTCGGGCATGTTGGCAAGCAGGCGGTCGTGCCAGAGGCGGCAGGTACGCCCATAATGCTCGCGCCAGTTCTCCACGTCGTGGACCTCGAAGCGATGGGCTTCTAGGAGCTGCGCCGAATGGCCGACATGGTCGAGTTCGGCGCCGGGAAAAATGTAGCGAATGATCGCCGCGTATTCCCTGGTGCCTTTGCGAAACTTGGCGTCGGTGGTCTTGGCCGGGCGGGTAATCGCGTGGTGCAGATAGAGCCCGTTCGGTCGCAACAGCTTGCGGACCGCGGTAAGATAGGTCGCGTGGTTGTCCCACCCGACATGCTCGAACATGCCGATCGAGGCGATCTTGTCGAAGCGGCCAGTAAGGTCCTGGAAGGGCTTCAGTTCGACGGTGATCCTGTCCTGGAGCCCCTTGGCGGCGATCCGCTCGCAGGCCAGATCGTACTGTGCCTGGCTGAGCGTCACGCCGTGCCCTGTCACACCGTAATGTTCGGCCGCATGAATGAGCAGCGCGCCCCAGCCGCAGCCGATATCGAGGAAGTGCTCGCCCTCCTTCAGGCGCAGCTTGCGGCAGATCATGTCCAGCTTGTCGCGCTGCGCCCTGTCGATGTCGTCGTGCCAGCCGTCGAAATAGGCGCAGGAATAGAGCATCCGCTCGTCGAGGAAGAGGCGGTAGAAATCGTTGGAAATGTCATAGTGAAACTGGATTGCCGCCTGGGAGGAGCCGCTGGCGCCGGCCCCCGTGCCGCTCTGGGGCGCGACGCGGGCCGCCTTCCGGCCGCGCCGGGCCAGTGTGTAAAGCGACGGCAGGGCCGTTGCGATGGCCAGCCGGTCGATCTGTTTCAGCGCGTCGCGCGTGGGGACATCCGAGCGCGCCGTGGCCACGTCGAAGATCGTTCCGTCCTCGACATCGATCGCCCGGGACATCCAGAGCTCGACCGCAGTAACAATGCGCGGGCTGAGCGCGAGCCTGGCGATGGCGGCGGGATCATTCAGCGCCAGGACGGGACCGTCGGCGGGGCCGATGCGCTCGCCGGTCCACAATCGAACAGCAATCTTCGGCTGGAAGGCGGCTATCGTCTGACGGACGATGGCCTCGAGTCTCGCTTCGCCGGCTGCCATGGAGAATCCTGTTTCACGTGAAACGGCATATGGCCGTGGAGAATGGCAGTATGCCGCGCATTCGCGGCTTATGAACAGCTTGGACGCGTTGCGAAGGGGGATAGCCGCCAAGCGGCGAAGGGGTGAAGAACTAGCTGGCCGCCGAGAGCGGCCCGGCGATATCCATGCGGATCACGATACCATCCGGCATGTAGAATCCGTTGAAGCGGTTGCCGGAGAATCGCGCGTTTCCGAGGCCCGGCAGGTGCAGGAAGTTTGCCATTCCCTTCATGCCCGGATGGGACACGTCGACATATTCCGTCGATCCGACGTCCAGACCCTGCATCTCGTCATTGTGTCGCGAAATCGTCTCCGCGACGATGCGATAGAATTCCCGCTTGTCCGCCACCACAGAGGACGGCACAATCCACAGGCGCCAAGTATCGGTGTCTTCCTGATGGACCCACATGACGGCTCTCGGATGCGCTCTCGTGTCATCCAGACGCCGTGTGAGTGCCTGAGCCTGGCTCACCAATACTGCTTGATCCACCCGAGCACTCCATGTTCACGGTTCGAGATGGCCGCGATGAGGAACTGCGCTTCCGCTGCAGCGACCGAGCGATACCTTGCGTCCGGCGACCATTCCGAAGCGATGGCCCAGTTCGCCGCGAATTCATGATCGGCATCCTGAGCGCTCCGAAGCTCACCGCGCAGGCCCGAAAGGCTAACAAGTTTCATGAACTCATGCGAGTACACATCTCGGATGATCGCCTTGTCGGGGATCGTGTCTGCGGAAATCTGTCGCGCAATGCAGGCCTTCAAAGCGAGTTCGACGCTGTAGCCCGCTAGGTAATAGGCACTCGACCAACGATGATGTGAAAGCAGCAATGCTGCATCGTCGCATCTTGCCTGTGCCACGCCGTGAAGGTCCGTCCGACGCATCGTTCGCCCTCGTTTGACGAAGTCCGAGCAAGACAACCGCAAATCTGCGGGAAAGAAAAGAAAGCGCCGTCCTCAGCCGTCGCGGCCGTCCGTCGCGTCCACGGCGCTCAGATCGCCGGGGAGGGCGCCACTGCACCAGTCGCGGCGCTTCCCGCCTTCGTAGCGGACGACGAGGCCCTCGCGAAGCAGCGTGCGGGCGAGATCCGGCGGATCGGGCGTCGAAAGGGTGGCAAGGACGCGGCCGAAATACTTGTCGCCGGAAATGCCGGTCAGCGTCACGGGACCCGTTCCGATCAGTGTCACGAGCCGTTCGGTCGCTGTGGCGGCCGCAGACTTCTCGGCCGCGCAGCTGCCGCGTTTTTCCGGCGCGTCGATGCCCTTCAGCCGAACGGCGACCTGGACCGCCTGCATGGGCCAGACGAAGGCCTCGACCTCCACCGTGTCCCCATCGCGAACCTTCAGGACACGGGCTTCGACGGGACCGGAAATCGTCCTGGGATAGTCGTCATCGGCCGCCTGGGACCCGCTGCTGGCCGAGGCGAGCAGGAAGACCGATATGCAACCGAGGATTGGTCTATAGATAGGTGTCACGTCATCTGCCAGCGAATCGCAAGGGACGTCGGGCAATATTCCTAGTCCGGACTCCGCGCAAGATGGCAGGTAAGGCATACAGCGCCGGGCGTCGCATGACGCAGGGTCAAGCAAGCTGCTCTCACTGCGTCGCCGGTAGGACGCCGGCCCCACAATCGCCGGGAGAAATGCCGATCCGCGAACAACGCGAATGCGGGGTGCGCGCAAGCGCCTTGGGGGATGTCAGAAGTCGGAAATCAGACCGTTCTTTTCCCAGTCGCCATAGCGTACCGGCTCGTGGCCCTTGGGGCCGTTGATCTCCGCGGCGTGGCCGATGGCACTGTCCGTCTCCGCAAGCCGGCGCCGCTCCTCGGCTTCGGCGAGGGCGCGCCGGGCGGCAGCCGGCAGTTCGCGGTCGCGCGGCGTGTCCGTGGTGGATGCCTCGTCCCTTGCGGCCAGGTCGCTCATGGTTGGCTCGTCCTCATGCTAAGGTCGGCCCACAAGCCTCGCGGCGCCGTACCGTCCAAGATAGGGGCCGGTGCGGGCACTTGAAACCCTTCGGCGCCGCGCTCCGCGCAGCGGTGCAATCGGTCGCGGCTGCCGCGCCGGCAATATTGAAGCCGAACCCGCCGATCCCCATTTCCACGGGCGACCGGCGCGGGTCGGCCGCGCAGACACTCTGGTGCTGGAACCTTCGATGAACATGATCAAGACTGCGATGCTGATCGCTTTCATGACCGCCCTCTTCATGGGGCTCGGCTTCATGATCGGCGGTCGGGCCGGCATGCTGATCGCCTTTGTCTTCGCTGCCGGCATGAACCTGTTTTCCTACTGGAACTCCGACAAGATGGTGCTGAAGATGCATCATGCGCGGGAGGTCGACGCGCGCTCCGCGCCGGAATACTACCGCATCGTGGAAGGGCTGGCCGGACGGGCCGGCCTGCCGATGCCCAAGGTGTATGTCATCGACAATCCCCAACCGAATGCCTTCGCCACCGGGCGCAATCCCGAAAATGCCGCGGTTGCCGCGACGACCGGCCTGCTGGAGCAGCTGACGCCCGAAGAAGTCGCCGGCGTCATGGCCCACGAGCTGGCCCATGTGCAGAACCGCGACACGCTGATCATGACGATCACCGCCACGCTGGCCGGCGCGATCTCAATGCTTGGCAATTTCGCCTTCTTCTTCGGCGGCAACCGCGACAACAACAATCCCTTCGGCTTCATCGGCGTGATCCTGGCGATCATCGTCGCCCCGATGGCCGCGATGATCGTGCAGATGGCGATCAGCCGGACACGCGAATATTCGGCCGACCGGCGCGGCGCCGAGATCTGCGGCAATCCCGACTGGCTGGCATCGGCCCTGGGCAAGATCGCCAGCGCCGCGGGGCGCACCGTCAATGTCGATGCGGAGCGCAATCCGGCGACCGCGCACATGTTTATCATCAATCCCCTGTCGGGCCAGCGGATGGACAATCTCTTCTCCACCCATCCCGACACCGCCAACCGCATCGCCGCGCTCAAGGAGATGGCGGCTGAAATCGGCGGATCGGGTGCGGGTTTCGTCGCGTCTCAGCCGCGCGCGCAGATCGACCGGTCGCGTCCGGGTCCCTGGGGCCGGGGTGACAGGCCGTCTGCCGGCGACCGCCGGCGGGGGCCGTGGGGTTGAGCGCTGGATCGGACGGCCGGAAAGCCCGCCGGGGCGGCAATTTCGATGCAACCCGCTCGGCCCCGCGCAAGCGGCCGTTGCCGGCCAAGGCGCCCCGGCGCGATGACGGTCCGGGGAGCGGACCGCGCATTGCGGCCGGGCCCGATGGTTTCGTGCCGGACGGCTATTCGGCCGGCGATCGGCCGGGCCTGGGCGCCCGGCTGGTGGCCGCCAAGCTGCTGTCGGCGATCATCGACGCGCGGACCTCGGCGGACGGCCTGCTCGACGCATCCGGCGGGCATCCGGGCTTCCGGGCGCTGGAGAGTCGCGACCAGGGCCTGGTCAAGGCGATCATCCTCTCGGCGTTGCGGTTTCGCGGCACCATCGCGCGGGCGCTCGATGCCTGCCTCGACCGGCCGGTGCCGCCGAACGCAGTGGCGCTGAAGCACATATTGCATGTGGGTGCGACGCAGATCCTGTTTCTCGACGTGCCGGATTCGGCCGCCGTGGACCTTGCCGTGGCAGCGGCGAATGTCGATTCCCGCAGCCAGCGCTTCGCCGGCATGATCAATGCCGTGCTTCGCCGCCTGTCGCGCGAGAAGGAGGCGCTTGCCAGCGTCGCGACCGCGACAGAGAACATGCCGGAATGGCTGGCGGCGCGGCTGGTTGCCGCCTATGGCGCCGAGCGGACCGAGGCCATTGCGCGCGCCCATCTGACGCCGGCGCCGCTCGACCTGACCGTGAAGCGCGACCCCGAGGGCTGGGCCGAGACGCTGAGCGGCACCGTGCTGGCGAATGGCACGGTGCGCCTCGGCAGCTTCGACGGTCCCGTGACCGCGCTCGCCGGCTTTGCCGAGGGCGAATGGTGGGTGCAGGATGCGGCCGCCGCCCTGCCGGCGCGATTGTTCGGGGATCTGTCCGGCAAGCGCGTCGCCGATCTCTGCGCCGCGCCGGGCGGCAAGACGGCACAGCTGATCCTGGCCGGCGGCGCGGTGACCGCGCTGGACATCAACGCCAACCGGATGAAGCGGCTGAAGGGCAATCTGGCCCGGCTGTCGCTGGAGGCCGAGACGGTCGTGGGCGATCTCGCCGCCTTCGTCCCCGCCGAGCCTTTCGACGCCATCCTCCTGGATGCGCCATGCTCGTCCACCGGCACGATCCGCCGCCATCCCGACGTGCCCTACACCAAGGATCCGGACGAGATCGGGAAGCTGGCGGGAGTGCAGGCCCGGCTGCTGGGCGAGGCGGCGCGCCTTCTGGCACCTGGAGGCCGGCTGGTGTTCTCCAATTGCTCGCTCGACCCGGCCGAGGGTGAGGCGATCGTCGCCGCCTTCCTCGCCGAGCGGCCGGAGATGGTCCGCGATCCGGTGCGGCCGGACGAACTGCCGGGCATGGAATTCGCGCTGACGGCCGAGGGCGACCTGCGCACCACGCCGGACATGATGGGCGGTGCCGGTCCGGCGGGGACGGCGTCGACCGGCGGGCTCGACGGCTTCTATGCCGCGCGGCTGAAGCGGATCTGAGCGCGATCGCAGGTTCCCGCCGGACCTCGGTCGTGCTTTCGCCGCAAGTCTTAGCGAAGTTTTTACCATATGCGCAGAAGGTGTTGGCTGTTGCGCTGACCTGTTGATCGTGGCCCGAACGGCGGATCACGACGGGTCAGCCAAGGATATCAACAAGCAAACCGGGTGCGTTGCCCGGACTGGGGTCTGGGAGTGTCGACGAGCTTGGCAGGTCAACCGCTCCTCGCTGTCCTGACGCTGCGTGAAGTGTGGCGCAGGGCGCGGCGACGGTTGCGCACCGGCCCCCTGCATCGCTGGCGCTTCGCCGGCGGCCGTGCAGGCCAGCTCCTGGTCGTGCCGCCCTGCCTGCGCCATGGCGACCCGATGATCGCCGAGGCGATCTATTCTGGCCGCTTCTTCTTCGCCGGGCAGCTGCTCGAGCCGGGCCGCACCTCGATCTTCCAGACCATCCTGCCGTCGGAGGCCTATGGCGCCGAACTGCACGGTTTCGACTGGCTGCGCCATCATGCCGAGGCCGGCGACGCGCTGGCGCTCACCAATGCCCGAACCCTCGTCGACGACTGGATCCGGATGAAGGGCGGCACGCTCGGCGATCCGGCCTTCGAGCCGGCAGTCGCCGCGCGGCGGGTCATCGCCTGGCTGAGCCATGCCGACATGCTGCTTGCCGAAGCCGATGCCGGCTTCCAGCGGCGCTTCCTGAAGAGCCTGTCCTCCCAGGCGCGCTATCTGCGTTCTGTCGCGCAGGAGGCGCCGGAAGGCATGCCGCGACTCCAGGTGCGCACGGCGCTCGCCTTCGTCTCGCTCTGCCTGCCGACGGCCAGTGGGCGCATCAAGATCGCCGCCCGGCATCTGGCCGAGGAACTCGACCGGCAGGTGTTTCCCGACGGCGGCCACGTCTCGCGCGATCCGGCTGCGCCTGTGGCGATCCTGGCCGATCTGATCCCGCTGCGGCAGATCTATCTGCGCCAGGGCCAGGCACTGCCCAAGGGGCTCTACTCGGCGATCGACCGGATGCTGCCGGCGGTGCGCTTTTTCCGCCATTCCGACGGTTCGCTGGCGCTGTTCAACGGCTCGGGCGCGTCCGACATCCACCTGATGACGGTCCTGCTGCGCTATGACGAGACGCTGGGCGAGCCGATCACCCATGCGCGGCAGTCGGGCTATCACCGGCTGGCTTCCGGCTCCAGCGTCATCGTCGCCGACACCGGCTGCCCGCCGCCGGCGCTGGTCTCGCGCAATGCCCATGCGGGCACGCTCGGCTTCGAACTTTCCTGCGAGGCGAGCCGCATCGTGGTCAATTGCGGGCGGCCGCTGACGGCCGACGCCGAATGGCGCCGCCTGTCGCGCTCAACGGCGGCCCATTCGACGGTGATCCTCGATGACCGCTCCTCGTCGCATTTCGCCCGGTCGGAAAGTCTCGACCGGTTTCTCGGGACCCCGCTGGTGCCCGGTCCGACCGAGGTGCTGTCGAGCGAACTCGGCGATCCGGGCCAGGGCTTCGAGGCTTCCCATAACGGCTATGAGCGGCAGTCCGGCCTCCTGCACCGGCGCCAGCTGGCGCTGTCGGCGGATGGCTGGACGGTCGATGGCCATGACAGCTTCCAGCGCAGCACGACGGTGCGGACAGGGACCGATGCCGGCAAGGCGACGGCACGCTTCCACCTGCATCCCACGGTCAGCGTCGAGGTGACGGGCGACGGTGTGCGGCTCGCCGTGCGCGGCCAGCGCTGGCTGTTTCGCGCAGATGCGCGGGTGGAGATCGAGGATTCGATCTTCTTTGCCGATCCTGGCGGTGCCCGGCGCACGCTGCAGCTTGCGGTGCTCTTCGACGCCTACGACCCGGCCGGGATCGCCTGGCGCTTCGAGCGCGAGAGCTGAGCGGGGAGGGCGTCGCCCTCTCCGCCCGAGATCCGCCCGAGACCCACGGGGCTGGATTGTTCCGACCGGGTACCCATCTGCAGGCCATGACCCGGATCGCCCTTCTCTTCCTCTGCTTGGCGCTTCTGGCCGGCTGCGGCGGCATGAACCGGGCCGTCGGCGTCCTGCCGGACACGCTGGACGATCTCGAGGCGCGCTCGGCGATCGCCCGCGGCGCGCCCGACGACATGGTCAATCCGGGTCCTGCCGACACGGCCCCGGCGACGCGCTAGCGGCTGCTGCGACCCGGCGACCATTGTGGGATGCGGCGCGGCTGACTATCAGGGGCGCACACCTCCCGTCCGTGCCACCCAGGAAACGCCGATGTCCCTCAAAGCCAATGCCACGCAGGCGCCCGATCGCGTGCGGGTACGCCGCGCGCTGCTCTCCGTCTTCGACAAGACCGGACTGGTGGCCTTTGCCCGCGAGCTTGCAGCCCTCGGCGTCGAGCTGGTTTCCACCGGCGGCACCTACCGGGCGCTGAGCGAAGCGGGTCTTGCGGTGCGCGACGTCTCGGAACTGACGGGCTTTCCGGAGATCATGGACGGCCGCGTGAAGACGCTGCATCCGGGCGTCCATGGCGGGCTTCTGGGCATCCGTGACGATGCCGAGCATGCCACGGCGATGGAGACCCACGGCATTGCGGGGATCGATCTCCTGGTCTCTAATCTCTACCCGTTCGAGGAGACGCTGGCCGGCGGCGCCGATACGGCGACAATCGTCGAGAATATCGACATCGGTGGCCCGGCAATGATCCGCGCCGGCGCCAAGAACCACGGCTATGTCACCGTGGTGGTCGATCCGGCCGACTACGACACGGTGCTGGCGGCGCTGAAGACGGCCGATGGCGAGACCGACCTGGCGCTGCGGCGCCGGCTGGCGGCGGCGGCCTATGCCCGCACGGCGACCTACGACGCGGCGGTGTCGACATGGTTTGCCGGCGTAGTAGCCGATGCGATGCCGCAGCGGGTCAGCTTCTCCGGTACCCTGTCGGAGGCGCTGCGCTATGGCGAGAACCCGCATCAGGAGGCCGGGTTCTACCGGACCGGCGAGCACCGTCCCGGCGTTGCCACGGCACGCCAGGTGCAGGGCAAGGCGCTGTCCTACAACAACATCACCGACACCGACGCGGCCTTCGAACTGGTCGCCGAATTCGATCCGGCGCGCACGGCGGCGGTCGCGATCATCAAGCACGCCAATCCCTGCGGCGTGGCCGAGGGCCCGGACCTTCTGGACGCCTATCTCCGGGCGCTCGCCTGCGACCCGGTCTCGGCCTTTGGCGGCATCGTCGCGCTCAACCGCCGGCTCGACCGGGCGGCGGCCGAGGCGATCGTCCAGGTCTTCACCGAGGTCATCATCGCCCCCGAGGCCGACGAGGACGCCATCGCAATCGTTGCCGGCAAGAAGAATCTGCGTTTGCTGCTCACCGGCGGCCTGCCGGATCCGCGTAGCCCCGGCCGCATGGTCAAGTCGGTTGCCGGCGGGCTTCTCGTCCAGTCGCGCGATGCCGGCGTGGTCGACGATCTGGATTTGAAGGTGGTCACGCGGCGGGCGCCGGGCGAGGCCGAACTGGCGGACCTGAAATTCGCCTTCCGGGTCGCCAAGCACGTCAAGTCCAACGCCATCGTCTATGCCCGCGACCTGGCCACGGTCGGCGTCGGCGCAGGACAGATGAGCCGGGTGGATTCGGCCCGCATCGCGGCGCGCAAGGCCGAGGATGCGGCCGCCGCTGCCGGTCTGCCCGAGCCGCTGACCCGCGGCGCGGTGGTCGCCTCGGACGCCTTCTTCCCCTTCGCCGACGGGCTCCTGTCGGCGGTGGCGGCCGGTGCGACCGCGGTCATCCAGCCGGGCGGCTCGATGCGCGACGACGAGGTGATCAAGGCGGCCGACGACAACGACATCGCCATGGTCATGACCGGCATGCGGCATTTCCGGCATTAGGGCTCGCATCCGGACGGCTACGCGGCCGGCTGGTCCTGCCGCGCCCCGTTCGGGCGTTTGCCGACCGCGCGGGGGCCGGGCGTGCCCCACAGGATTGCAAGGCCGACCACGAAGAACAGGATCAGCGCCGACATGCCGATGCGCGAGGCCGTGGCCGGGTCGGTGAGACCGGCGGCGACCGCGGTGAAGGCCGCCACGGCTGCCGTGCCGAGGAAGGACGTCGCCCGGCCGGTCAGCGCGTAGAAGCCGAAATAGCGGCCGGCCTCGTCGGCGGTGACCGACTGCGCCAGCCAGGAGCGCGAGGACGCCTGCACCGGCCCGAAGGCCAAACCGATGAGCAGGCCGAACACGATGTAGCTCTTTTCCGCCGGTGTCGCGAAGAGGCCCGGCGCATTGGTCGCTTCGAAGGTCAGCAGCCCGAACAGGGTCGACCCCGGTGCGGTGGAGACGATCCCGATCGTCGCCAGCATCAGGCAGAGGATCGCGGCGACGATCACCGCCTTGGAGCCGAGCCGCGCGTCCAGCACGCTGGCGCCCATGCAGCCGATGATCGCGGTGACGTTGAGGATGACGCCGAAGAGCCCGCTCTCGGTGATCGACCAGCCGAACATGCCGGCGGCAAATGCGCCGCCCAGCACGAGCAGGGCGTTGACGCCGTCCTGGTAGACCATGCGCGCCACGAGGAAGCGGAACAGCGTGCCGCGCACCCGGATCTCGCGATAGGTGGCCTTCAGGTCCTTGAGCCCGTCGCGGGCGGCCACGCGGATCGGCTCGGCCTTCCGGCGGTCCGGCGTCAGGAAGAACATCGGCAGGACGAAGACCAGATACCACAGGGCGGCGAGGGGGCCGGTCGCACGGGCACCTTCGCCCAGCGCCGGGTCGAGGCCGAACCAGGGCTCGAGACCGAGCAGGGTCAGACCGGTCTGCGGCGATCCGGCGAGAAAGGCGAGGGTGACGAACAGGAAGACGATCCCGCCGACATAGCCGAGCCCCCAGGCCACGTTCGATACCCGCCCGATCGAATCGCGGTGGATCAGCCGCGGGATCATCGCATCGTTGAAGACGATGGAGAATTCGGCTGCGACCATGGCGAAGACGATGAGGCAGGCGGCATAGATCAGCGGCGTGCCGGGCGCGGCGAACCACAGGAGCAGCAGCGCGATGATCTTGACCACGGCGAAGCTGGCGATCCACGGCTTGCGCGGCCCCGCCCGGTCGGCGATCGAGCCCAGAAACGGCGAGAGGATCGCCACGCAGATGCCGACGACGGTGACCGCGCCGCTCCACCAGGCCTGCCCCGTCGCGGGATCGGAGGCGAGCTGGGAAACGAAATAGGGCCCGAAGACGAAGGTGATGACGACGGTGAAGAAGGGCTGGGCGGCGAAGTCGAAGGCCATCCAGCCCCAGACCGCGCGCTGGCGGAACGGAGCGCTGAAAGGCGGGCCGGCGATCGTCGGGGCGAGTTCCGTCATGGGGCGATGCCGGCGGAACGGGGCGCGCGGATGAGCGCGGCGTCGCCGCGGCGCGCCACGACGCTCACCGGATCGCCGCGCCGGATCCCGGCCGCACTGCGCGGCACCGCGTTCCAGCCAAACAGGACGCCCGGCACCTTCGGCATGGCCGACAGGCGGATGCGGCGCATCGCATCCAGCGGCTCGCTGCCGGCGATGTGCCCCGTCGCCTGGTCGACGCGGGTCACGATGCAGCGCGCGCAGGGCTTGACCAGATCGATCGTTGCCGCACCGACGGTGATCGTTGCCCAATCGTCCTCGGCCCAGGCCTCGGCGCCGTCGATCACCAGGTTCGGCCGGAACCGGCTCATGGGGACGGGCTCGCCGCCGTGGCGCACGATCTCGCCATTGAGTGCGCGCAACGAGGCGCGGTTGGCGACGAGCAGCGGAAAGCCGTCGCCCAGGGCCACCGGGCTGGCGCTAGGCGCATCGGGCGCCCAGGCGGGATCGATGGCGCGGGCATCGGTGCGGTCGAGATGGACGAGCCGGACCGGCATTTGCAGCCATCGCGACAGGGCCGCATTGGTCTCGCGGTCGGCCAGGGCGGCATCGACCGTGTCGTGCCAGATGGTGACGGCGAGCCGTTCGCTTCCGTCGGGATATGGCACGAAGCGTTCGCCAATATCCTCATAGGTCAGGATCAGGCCGTCGGGGTCGGGTTGGGCATCCAGCAGCGCCAGCGGCGGGTGCTCGCGCTGGGAGACAAATCGCCCGCTCTCGTCGACGAGCATCCAGCGACGGTCGTCGGCCAGGCCCCAAAGCTCCAGCCGGCCGTCGGCGCAATCGATCGCCCGACCGGACTTGACCGGATGGACATGGATCGACCCGAGTTCCATTGTGTCCCCACTTCCCCTGACTGAGCCCTGTCCATCCCCCATCCCGCAGCGACGGCGCCGGCCGGTGCAGGATCACGCAAAAGATGGTTCTTGGGATGCCCCCACGTGCTATTCTGTCAATGGATCAATCAGGATTCCACAAAGGATACAATCATGGCCAAGGGTCAGGTAC
The DNA here is from genome assembly GCF_036549475.1 of Aurantimonas sp. A2-1-M11. Taxonomy (NCBI): domain Bacteria; kingdom Pseudomonadati; phylum Pseudomonadota; class Alphaproteobacteria; order Hyphomicrobiales; family Aurantimonadaceae; genus Aurantimonas; species Aurantimonas sp. A2-1-M11. The sequence goes on from NZ_JAZHLI010000023.1 coordinate 44,645, forward strand.
GCGGCAACAAGGAAGTTCGAAAGCCGAAGGCGGACAAGACGAAGGCAGCCGCGCCCGTCACGGTCCCCGGCAAGTTCGCATCGGCGCGCCCGGACGCCAAGAAGAGCTGACACCCGGCCCAGTCCGGCGGCCGGGTTTGCCGGCGCCGGGCTGGCGCCTGCAGAATTGCACTGACCGGCCCCTAGCCCGCCAGATCCGACAACAGGCCCGCCGCGACCGTCAGGCGGGCCACCGACGTGCCGCCCGAGCCGGCGAGCGCGCCGATCTGGCCGCCGATCCGTCCGACCGCCGCCTTGCGGCTCTCGGCCCAGGCCGCCGCCGGGTCGGCCTCATGCCCGAAGTCGCGCAGTGCCGCCGCGGTGAGCTGCCGCCGGGCCCCGGCGATCTGGCTGCCGGCCCGTTCCAGCGCCAGCGTCTCGTAATAATCGTCGGTCTGGAGCGAGAACAGTGCCGCTTCCAGCCGGCCGATCTCGAACTGCCTCGTGATCCCGAAATAGCAGCCGATGGTCTCCTCCAGCCCTGTCGATGTTTCACGTGAGACAGAGGCGATGTCCGGTACGAGGGACAGCAGCGGCAGGAGCGAGATCGCGTCGGCGACATCCTCCGGCACGCCCTTTTCGACGAAGCTTCTTGCCCGCGACTGGGCCTCGGCCCGGCCGATCTCCGTGGCGAGGTCCACGAGCTGCGGCTTGAGCCTGTCCAGCGCATCGCGGCTGGCGACGACGGCGCCGGTCAGCCCGTCCTCGAAGGCCTCGTTCTGGACATACCAGCGCGTGGTGCGGATCAGGAAGCGGCCGATCTCGGCATAGAGCGTGTTCTGGGTCCGGCCGTGCACGGTTCCGTCCAGCGCATCCACCCGCTCATAGAGCGAGCGCACGTCGAGCCCGTCCTTGGCGGCAATGAAGGCCTGGACGATCTGCGCCGGCGAGGCGCCGGAGGATTCGCGCAGCACCGTGACGAAGGTCGGTCCGGTGCGGTTGACCACCTCGTTGGCCAGAACGGTGGCAATGATCTCGCGGCCAAGGCGATGGCCTTCGATGTCCCTGGCGAAATCGCGCTGCATGGGGACCGGGAAATAATCGTCGAGCCGGTCCTCCAGATAGGGATCGTCGGGCAGTTCGCTGGCGACGAGCTGGTCAAACAGCGTGATCTTGGCATAGGCGATCAGCACCGCGATCTCGGGCCGGGTGAGCCCGCGGCCCGTGGCCCGCAGGTCGGCGATGGCCGCTTCGCCGGGCAGCGTCTCGACCGCCCGGTCGAGATCCCCGGCCTCCTCCAGGACGCTCATGAAGCGGGCCTGCAAAGCGAGGGCGCCGGCGCCGGCCCGTTCTTCCAGGGACAAGGCGAGGGTCTGCTCGTAATTGTTGGCCAGGACTAGTTCGGCCACCTCGTCTGTCATATCCGCCAGCAGTCGGTCGCGCTCCTCGCGGGTCAGGCGGCCGGTTTCCATCGCACTCTTCAGGGCGATCTTGATGTTCACCTCGACGTCCGAGGTGTTCACGCCGGCCGAATTGTCGATGGCGTCGGAATTGATCCGCCCGCCCGAGGCGGCGAACTCGATGCGACCACGCTGGGTGACGCCGAGATTGGCGCCTTCACCGACGACCTTCGCCCTCACGTCGGACGCGGCCACGCGTACCGCGTCATTGGCGCGGTCGCCCACATCGGCGTTGGATTCGCTGCCGGCGCGCACATAGGTGCCGATGCCGCCGAACCACAGGAGATCGGCCGGCGCCTTGAGGATGGCGGTGATGATCTCGGCCGGGGTGCCCGAGCGCCGGTCCCAGCCGATCGCGTCCGCGGCTTCCTGGGACAGCTTTATTAGCTTCTCGCGCCGGGAGAAGACGCCGCCGCCCGCCGAGATCTTGTCCCGGTCATAGTCGTTCCACGACGAGCGCGGTGTCTCGAACAGGCGCTGGCGCTCGGCGAAGGAGACGGCCGGGTCCGGATCGGGATCGATGAAGATGTCGCGATGGTCGAAGGCGGCGATCAGGCGCGTCGTCCGCGACAGCAGCATGCCGTTGCCGAAGACGTCGCCCGACATGTCGCCGCAGCCGACCACGGTGAAGGGCTCGCTCTGGATGTGGCGGTCCATCTCGCGGAAGTGGCGCTTGACCGCCTCCCAGGCGCCGCGGGCGGTGATGCCCATGGCCTTGTGGTCGTAGCCGGCCGAGCCGCCGCTGGCGAAGGCGTCGTCGAGCCAGAATTCGTTCGACTGGGCGATGGCGTTGGCGGTGTCGGAGAAGGTCGCCGTGCCCTTGTCGGCGGCCACGACGAAATAGGGGTCGTTGCCGTCATAGCGGGTAACGCGCGGCGGCGTGACCACGTCCTCGCCGACGATGTTGTCGGTGATCGACAGGAGCGAGGCGATGAAAACCACATAGGCCGAGCGGCCTGCCGAGAACCAGGCGTCCCGGTCGGAGGGGTCGGGCAGGCGCTTGGGATAGAAGCCGCCCTTGGCGCCGACCGGCACGATCACCGCGTTCTTGACCTGCTGGGCCTTGACCAGGCCGAGCACCTCGGTGCGGTAGTCCTGGGCCCGGTCGGACCAGCGCAGGCCGCCGCGGGCGACCGGGCCGAAACGCAGATGCACGCCCTCGACGCGGGCGTCGAACACGAAGATCTCGCGATAGGGCACCGGTGCGGGCAGGCCCTCGACGGCGGCGGAGTCGAACTTGAAGGCGAGCGCCGGAAAGACCGCGCCGGGCTCGGAGACCGGTTCGGCCGAGATGCCGTCGACGGCGTAGTAATTGGTACGCAGGGTGGCGAGGATGGCGCCCATGAAGCGGCGCACGATGCGGTCGTCGTCGATGGAATCGACATCCTCCAGGGCCGCGCAGATCGCCGCGTGGATCTCGCCGGCGCCGCGCTGGCGGGCCCAACGGGCCTGCCGGGCCACCGGTTCAGTGCCGCCATCGTCGGCCGCGTCGTCGTCCGCCGGCGGGGAAGGGCGCTCGGGATCGAAGCTGGTGGCGAACAGGTCCCACAGGAGGCGGGCAAGGCCCGGCTGGCGCATCAGGGCAGCGCCCAGATAGTCGGGCGAATAGGCAAGGCCCGTCTGGCGCAGATAGCGAGAATAAGCGCGCAGCACATTGGCCTGGCGCAGGTCCAGCCCGGCCTCCAGCACCAGCGCGTTGAAGCCGTCATTCTCGATGCGGCCGGCCCAGACGCAGGCAAAGGTCGCCGCCAGCGCCGCACCGCCGTCGCCGAGCGCGATCTCGCCGCCGCGGCTGCGCACCAGGTCCATGTCGTGGATGTGGACCGTCTCGCCATCCGGGCGCACGATCCGGAAGGTGCGCTCCGACACGGCGGAGAAGCCCATGTTCTCCAGGATCGGCACGCGGGTGGAGAGGGCGACGGCCTCACCGAGATGGTAGATCTTCAGCCGCAGCATGTCGGCCGGGTCGCGCTCGCGGCGATGGAAGGTGACGCGCACGGGGTCCCCGTCCGCGAGGGCCATGATGACGCCGGCATCCTCGACGGCTTCGTGGGCAGACACCACGTCGCGGTAGCTCTCCGGCAGGCCGGGAGCCAGCCGGCCGTACTCGCCCGCATGCCCGGCGGCCGAGAGGGCGGCAATGAACTCGTCCTCCCAGTTCTTGGCCATCTCCACGACGCGCGCCTCCAGGCGCGCCGTGTCGACTTCGGGCGTGGTGCCGCCGGCGCGGCCGATGATGAAGTGGACGCGAGCCAGCGGGCCTTCGGGGAAGGCCGGGTAATAGGCCGAGACATGGCCGTCATAGGCGTCGGCAAGCAGCAGCCCGATGCGCTCGCGCAGGCGCGAATCGTAGCGCTCGCGCGGCACGAAGACGAGAACGGAGACGAAGCGGTGGAACCGGTCGACGCGAGACAGGATCTTGACCCGCGGCCGCTCCCCCAGTTCGACGATGGTCGAGGCGTAGCGCTCCAGGAGCGCGACGTCGATCTGGAAGACCTCGTCGCGGGAATAGGATTCCAGCGCGTTGAGCAGCGCCTTGGCCGAATGCGAGCCGGGGCGCAGGCCGGAGCGGCTGATCACCGTCTCGGCCTTCAGCCGCAGATAGGGAATGGTCAGGATCGAGCGGGTGTAGGCGCTGGAGGTGAACAGGCCGACGATGCGCAACTCACCGATGAAATTGCCCTCCGCGTCGAACTGCTTGACCCCGACGTAATCCATGTAGGCGCGGCGGTGGACCACCGACCGGGCATTGGCCTTGGTGACGATGAGCGGGGTCGGCGCCTCGAGGAAGGCGCGGATCTCCGGCGTCGTCGTCATGCCGCGGCCCGGCCGGCCGAGAATGCGCACGTCGGGATCGGTGAGGATGCCGAGGCCGGCGTCGTCGCGGCGCTCCAGCGCCTCGCCGTCGCTGCCGGGCAGGTAATCGTATTCGCGGCAGCCAAGGAAGATGAAATTGTCGTCGCGCAGCCATTCGAGCAGAAGGGCGGCTTCCTCGAAGGTCGTCCGAAGGTCGTCGTCCGACAGGCGGACGGTCTGCCGCCGCAGGGCCTCCACGGCCTCGCTGGCGCGATTGCGCATGGCGTCGAAATCGGCATTGGCGTTGGCGACCTGGGCAAGGATCGACTCCAGCCGGGTCTTCAGCGCAGCGCTCGCATCGCCTTCGCCCAGGGGATCCACGGCGAACTGGATGAGGCTCGTGCGGCCGGCGTCGCTCTGGACCATGTCGCGGGGGTGGGAGGCGGAGAAGCTGGAGACCTGGCCGTCCGATCCGCGTAGCACGTCGAGGATCGGATGGGAGATGTAGCGGATGCCGAACGCCGAGTCGGCGATCTCGGCGGTGACCGAATCGAACAGGAACGGCATGTCGTCGCTGACGACGGTGATCAGTTCGAGCGGCTGGCCGCCCCGCAGGCGGAAGCCGGGCCGCTGCTCGATCCGCACCAGATACCCACCGCGCCGATGATCGCCGAGCGCGTCGAGGCCGGCGCGGGCCGCCAGCGCCAGCGCCTCGGGCTCGAACTCGGCCAGGTCCTCGGCCGGCGGACGGGCGAACAGCAGCGGGGCGAGAATGGCCTCCGCGCCGGTCTCCCCGATGGCCGCTTCAACCGCAGACAGGATCTCCGTCTTGCTCGTTGCGGGATGATCCATGGGTGCCCCTCCGATGCGACTGCTTGTCGTGTCCGACACCCTATCATAGGAATCCGTTCTCGACCTTCGAGGGCAGGACGCGTCCGGACGCCGGACGAATGTGGGAGGAAGCATGACGAACGAACAGGACAGATCCGTGACGGCCCTCGATCTTGCCGTGGCCGACCCCCTGTCGGAGCGCACCCGGGCGTTCTTCGCCAAATGCCAGGACAAGCTCGGCCTGGTGCCGAACGTGCTCCTCGCCTACGCCTTCGACGAACGCAAGCTGGAGGCGTTCTCCGCCTTCTACAACGACCTGATGCTGGGCGAGAGCGAGCTGTCGAAGCTCGACCGCGAGATCATCGCGGTGGTCGTCTCCTCGATTAATCACTGCCATTACTGCCTCACCGCCCATGGCGCGGCGGTGCGCCAGCTCTCCGGCGATCCGGGCTTCGGCGAGGCGATCGCGCAGAACTGGCGGGCTGCCGGCCTCGACGACCAGCGTGCCGCGATGCTGGATTTCGTCGTGCAACTCACCGAGCGGCCGGACACGATCGTCGAGGCGGACCGGCAGGCCCTGCGCGACGTTGGCTATTCCAACCGGGCGATCTTCGACATTGCCGCGGTGGCGGCGTTCTTCGCCATGTCCAACCGCGTCGCCTCGGCCACCGACATGCGGCCGAACGCCGAGTATCACGCCATGACGCGGTCGCGTTGAAAGCATGGTCGAGATGCGCGGCGTCGCTCGCGGACCGCTGAGCGTAGCATCACCTCCGACGCTCGAGCAGGGGCTTGTCCCAAGGATCCACGTCTTGGCGTGGATTGCCGTGCGGTCCGCGTTCGACCTCGGCTGAATCGGCAGTGGGGGCGTGGAAACGTCGCCCTCAGATCTCCACCAGCCGGTCGGGGATCTCGTTGGGATTGCGGGGGTCGCCGGGAAAGTGTTCGGTGAGGATGGCGCCGGCGGCATGCGCCGCGGCGACATAGCCGTCGGCGAGATGATCCTCGCGGGCCGCATCGACGAGGTCGGCGACGATCGCGTCCCAGGTCTCCTGGGGCACCTTCGCCGCGATGGCGTCATCGGCGACGATCTCGGCGTAACGCTCGGCTTCGGAAACGAAGATCAGGATGCCGGTGCGTCCGGCCGTCGTGTGGAGATTGTGGGCGAAGAACTGCTGCAGCGCCGCACGGTGGGCCCGGCGCTCGGCGATGGCGCGCGGAACGAAGGCCATGCGCAGGCGCTGGGAGAGGGCGAAAGCCGCGAGCATGGCCAGCACGACGACGATCTGCCCGCCCAGCAGCGCGGCGGCGGGCACTGCGATGCCGAAGAGCGGCGCCAGCAGCAGGGAGAGACCGGCCACCAGAAGCGCGATGGCGAGGGCGGCGGTCGCCGAGACGAAATGATAGCCGTCGCTCGCCCGGGCAAAGACCGCGTAGATCTCCCCGGTCGTGGCGATCTCGGCCTGGCGGATCGCCGAAGCGATGCGGGCGTGGTCGGCCGGGGTGAAGGTCAGTCGTGCCATGTCACCAGCTCCCCGAAGATCCGCCGCCGCCAAATGATCCGCCGCCACCGGAAAAGCCGCCGCCTCCCGAGAAGCCGCCACTGCTGCGCCCGAAGCCGCCGCGCGACCCCGACATGCGTGCAGCCTCGCCGAGGGCCCAGGTCATGCCGAGCCAGCGATAGCGGTTGCGGCCGACCTTCTTGCCGAAGCGGCGGGCGAGGCCGGTCATGGCGAGGCCACCGAGGACGAAGATCCAGATGCCGAAAAACATCAGCGTGAAGGCAATGCCGGCGACGTCGTCACCGCTCCAGTCCTGATTGCGCTCGGCGCGCGCCTCCAGTTCCGCGGCATCGCCGGAAAGCACCTGGAGGATGCCGTCGACGCCGCGCGAGATGCCGCCCGGATAGTCGCCGCCGCGAAAGGCCGGCAGGATGTCGTTCTGGATGATCAGCGAGGAGAGAGCGTCTGTGAGGGTGCCTTCGAGGCCGTATCCGACCTCGATGCGGACTTCGCGGTCGTCGCGGCTGACCAGAAGCACCACGCCGTTGTTCTCGTCGGCCTGCCCGATCCCCCATTCGCGGCCGAGGCGATAGGTGTAGTCGGCGATCTCGAAGCCTTGCAGGTCCGGCACGGTGACGATGACGACCTGATCGCTGGAGCTGGCCTCGAAAGCCGCCAGCTTGTCCGTCAGGGTGGCTTCGGCGGCCGGATCGAGGAGTTCGGCCGTGTCGACGACGCGGCCCGTCAGGGGCGGGAATTCCTGCGCTGCGGCCGGCGTGGCCAGCCCGAGGACGAGGGCGAGCGCGAGCCCGCGGCAGACGGCGATGAGCGCGCGAGCGTATCGCGTTCCTGCCGGACGATGTTGCCGGGACCGATCCATGCGCGCTGGCCTTTCCATCAGGGGGCTGGCCATCGGCTCACTGGCCGAAATCGACCTGCGGCGGCGTCGCCGAACCGGCCGTCGCGGTGAAGGGTTCCATCGCCTCCGCCTCGGGATAGAACAACGAGGCGATCCAGCGGCCGGGAATCGTCCGCAGTTCGGTGTTGTAGACCCGGACGGCGTCGATGTAGTCGCGCCGGGCGACCGCGATGCGGTTCTCGGTGCCTTCGAGCTGGCTCTGCAGGGCCAGGAAGTTCTGGTTGGACTTCAGGTCCGGATAGGCCTCCACCGTTGCCAGCAGCCGCGAGAGGGCGCCGCCGAGCTGATCCTGGGCGGCCTGAAACTGCTGCACCATCGCGGGATCCGAGAGCTGGTCGGCGTTCACGGTGATCTGCGTCGCCTTGGCCCGCGCCTTGACCACGGCGGTCAGGACCTCGCGCTCCTGGGCGGCGAAGCCCTTCACGGTCTCGATCAGATTGGGGATCAGGTCGGCCCGGCGCTGATACTGGTTCTCGACCTGCGACCAGGCCGCACGCGCCTGCTCCTGATAGGTCGGGATGGCGTTGATCCCGCAGGCCGACAGCATCGGGACCAGCAGCGCGAGGGCCAGCGCCGTCAAAGATGTGCGGAGCCGGGGCGACGGGAAGGTCTTGGCAAGGAACGGCATCGACGATCTCCGGTCGGAAAGGCTTCACCGGCGCATGTCTAGCGCATCGCGAAGCGTTGCAGAAGACAATCGTTGCGCTCGGGCTGTTGCCCTCGCCGGGGTTTTGGGACAGAGCTTTCCCATGACCCGGCCTCACGACGACGATGCGCGGCAACGCGAAGCCAAGGCGATCCTGGAACGGATCCGGCAGGAAACGGAGCCGCAGATCGGTGCCCATACCTTTTCCCTCCTGTTTCGCACCCGCGACCATTTCATGGCCAGCGATGCCGAGCCAAACGACCGGATCGAGGTCATCGGCACGCGGATCGGCCGGCTGGCCGGTGTCGTCGGCTTCATCGTGTTCGGCCTGCTCCTGGCCGACTACCTCATGCGCTCCTGAACGCCCGACATGTCGATAGCCGTGCCTTCCGATCATCACGACCGCCCGGCGGTCATCTGTGTCTCCAGCCATGTGGTGCGCGGCACCGTGGGCAATCGGGCCGCGGTCTTCGCGCTGGAGTCCCTCGGCTTTCCCGTCTGGTCCGTGCCGACGGTGACGCTGCCCTGGCATCCCGGCCACGGACCGGCGACGCGGATCGTGCCGCCGGCGGCAGATTTCGCGGCGCTGATGGACGATCTGGCCCGATCGCCCTGGCTCGGCGAGGTGGGCGCGTTGCTGACCGGCTATTTCGGCGACGAGACCCAGGTCGAGCCGACCGCCCGGCTGGTGGAGGCGGTCAAGCGCGCCAATCCTGCGGCGACCTATATCTGCGACCCGGTGCTCGGCGATCGCGGTCGCATGTACCAGCCACAGGCGACCGTCGAGGCCATCCGCGATCGTCTGATCCCGCTCGCCGACATCGCCACCCCGAACCGCTTCGAGCTGGAATTCCTCACCGGGCTCGACTTCACCGACAATTCCCATCTGATCGAGGCGGCTGCGACCCTGGGGCCGGAGACGGTCGTCGTGACCTCGGCCTTCCCGATGCTGCGCGGCGGGATCGGCAATCTCCTGGTACGCGACTTCCAGGCGATCCTCGCCGAACACCGCGTGGTGGAGAATGCCCCGCACGGTCTCGGCGATCTGACCGCGGCGATGTTCCTCGCCCGCACCCTGTCGGGGGCGAAGGGCGAGAAGGCCCTGCAGAGCTCGACGGCCACGGTGTTCGAGATCCTGGCGCGCACCACCAAGCGCGGCGCCGACGAACTGACCCTGGAAACCGACATCGACAGCCTGAAGCATCCGATGGCCATGGTGCAGATGCGCCGGCTGGCCTATCCGGGCGGCAACCGGCGCGCATAGGCACGGTGGGCGCGCATAGGCACGGTGGGCGCGCATTCACGTGAAACATCGCTTGCAGCGGGCGCCGGCAGTATCTAACTCGCGGAACGTCTCCTCGCACCCAATGCGGGTGCGGTCTCCGTGCGATTGATTGCGTCGCGGCAAGCCGGTAGTGATCTGACCATGACGAAGTATCTTCCCGACCACCTTCTCGACGGCTACCGCGCGTTCCTGGCGAACCGTTTGCCGCAGGAACGCCAGCGGCTGCGCGACCTGGCCGAACTCGGCCAGCATCCCAAGACCATGGTGATCGCTTGCTGCGACTCCCGTGCCGCGCCGGAAACCTTGTTCGATACGGCGCCCGGCGAGATCTTCGTGGTCCGCAACGTCGCCAATCTGGTGCCGCCCTACGAGCCCGACGGCGAGTACCATTCCACCTCCGCCGCGCTGGAATTTGCCTTGCACGCCCTGAAGGTGGAGCATGTGGTGGTGCTGGGGCATGGCGGCTGCGGCGGCATCCATGCGGCGCTGTCGCCGTCCGCCGAACCGCTGTCGCCGGGCGATTTCATCGGCAAGTGGATGAGCCTGCTCGATCCGGTGTCGAAGGCCGTGGGTGCCAACGACCACATGACGGCGCGCGAGCGCCAGGCGGCGCTGGAGCGCATCGCCATCCGCTATTCGATCGCCAATCTGCGCACCTTCCCCACGGTCGAAGCGCTGGTGAAGGAAGGCAAGCTGTCGCTGCACGGCGCCTGGGTGGATATCGCCTCGGGCGAACTCTGGGCGATGGATCCGGACACCGGCGACTTCCAGCGGCCACTGGCTGGCGAATGATCCGGCGCGGTGCGTAAGGCATCTTCGCGTGTGACATTGGCCACAATCGTGTGCTTGCGTAACGTTTTGGCACAATGGCATCTTGCGGAATGACTGCATCGATCGATCTATGGACAGGACGGGCCGGCCGGCAGGTCGGATTGGCGAGGGACAGACATGCCGGGGAAGTCTTTGATGACGCATAAGTTGAAAGTCGGAGCGGCCGTTGTGGCTTTGCTTCTCGTGGCGGGCTGTTCGCGGTCGATGCCGGAAATGGGACGCGACACCGGGCCGGCCCCGCTGCCGCCCGCCCCGGCCGGCCGGGTCTCCGCCGACCAGCTTCCGCCACCGCCGCCGCCGCCGCCGCCCGGCGCCAACACCGGCGCCTCTGCCGATTTCGACGCCACGGCCAATGGCGGCGCGAGTGATGCGACCGACAACGGTGGGGGGACGCAGGTCGCCTCGACTAGTTCCGAGCCACTGTCGCGCACCAGCATGACCGGCTTCTACCAGGTGTCGGCCAGCGGCGGGAACTGCCGAGTGGGCCTGACGCTGACCCAGTATGACGAGAACTACAACGCCGCCTCCATGGGCTGTCCGGGCCGCCTGGCGGATGTGCGTCGCTGGTCCACCTCCGGCAACCAGCTCCTGCTCAAGGATACCTCGGCGAACGTGATCGCCACCCTGACCTCGTCGGGGACGAACCGCTTCACCGGACAGACCACCACGGGCGTGCCGGTCGAGCTGTATCGCTAGGACGCCCCGGACGCGATTTGCGCCGGTCCTGGAAACGGGGCCGGCGTCTTCGCATCCGCCGCTTACCAGTCGTCGTGTCGTGAAGGCGTGTCAGTGGCCGTGAATGCCAAGGGAATGTCGCGGGGACCGGTCCGGTCCGCGCTGGAGCGCCTGATCGCGTCGGGCGAGATCGAGGCGGATTCCATCCAGCGGTCGCTGGCCGACAAGCTCGACCGCCTCGACCGGGTCCTGTCGGCGGAGATTGTCGCCTCCAAGAAGAGCGCGCTCGGCTGGCTGTTCGGCAAGAAGCGCGAGGTGGATCCGATCCGCGGCCTCTACATCCACGGCGATGTCGGCCGCGGCAAGACCATGATCATGGACATGTTCTTCCGCAGCGCCTCGGTCGCTGCCAAGCGGCGGGTGCATTTCCATGCCTTTATGGCCGACGTGCACGAGCGGATCGGGGCGCATCGCACCGCGGTGAAGGAAGGCAGCGCCAAGGGGGACGATCCGATCCCGCCGGTGGCGTGCCAGATCGCCGACGAAGCGCGGCTTCTGTGCTTCGACGAATTCTCGGTCACCGACATTGCGGACGCGATGATCCTGTCGCGGCTGTTCAAGGCGCTGTTCGAGAACGGCATCGTGCTGGTCGCCACCTCCAACGTGGCGCCGGACGATCTCTACCGCGACGGACTCAACCGCGGCTTGTTCCTGCCCTTCGTCGAGACGCTGAAGCAGCATGTCGAGATCTTCGAGCTGGACGGCGCCGACGATTATCGCCTGGCGGTGCTGGGACGGGACGATCTCTATGTCACGCCGCTCGACGAAACGGCCGACGCCCAGATCGACGCCGTCTGGAAGCGGCTGCTCGACGGGACGAGGGACGCGCCCGCCTCGCTTTCGGTGAAGGGTCGAACCATCGCGGTGCCAAGGGCCGGCAACGGTGCCGCCCGCTTTGCCTTCGACGATCTCCTGACGCGGGCGCTCGGCGCGCAGGATTTCCTGGCGATCGCCCGGCGCTATCACACCATCGTCCTCGACCGGGTTCCGGTGATGGCCGAGGCCGAGCGCAACGAGGCCAAGCGGTTCATTACCCTGGTCGACGCCCTGTATGACAGCGGCCGGCGGCTGGTGGTATCGGCCGAGGCCCCGCCGGACGCGCTCTACCGGGCCCGCTCCGGCACCGAGGCGTTCGAGTTCGATCGCACGGTCTCTCGGCTGCACGAGATGCGCAGCGAGGAATATCTCGACCGGAACGCCGTCCCCGGCGCCTAGGCAACGAGGTATGTTACCGTCCGGCTGGTGTGGCTTGGTCCGTGATATTTGCCAGGCCCGTTGATGTAGCCCGATACGGACGCGGCGAATGGCGGTTTACGACCGCATGCGTCGACTGTCGGCGTCTTCGTGGCAGATCCCGCGCGCATCTTTTCGACCGCGATCGCTCTTCTTGCGCCGCCCCGCTTCCGCATTGATCGGGCTTGCGTATTGCTCTTACGTTTACGTAAGCGCCGAAGCTTCTAACCGGTTGAATTTCTTGGGACCCGTTTTCACCGGTTGCATCGCATGGCGGTGCGGTCTATTGCCATGCCGCAACGGTGGCACCGTTGCGATGTCTGTCGTCCACATGCTCGCGCGTGCGGAAGAACTCGCTGCGGCTGCTCCGAAGCCAGGTCGGACTCGGCGAGACGGGCAACGCTCTCCCCTCTGCTGCGTTCGAAGAACATCCAGGCGTTGCCGGCACCCTCGCGGGCCGGCCCGCAGCAGAAGGACCAGCCCGTGGCACGCAACAAGATCGCACTCATCGGTTCCGGCATGATCGGCGGCACGCTGGCACATCTCGCCAGCCTGAAGGATCTCGGCGACGTCGTCCTCTTCGACATTTCCGAGGGCGCCCCCCAGGGCAAGGCCCTCGACCTCGCCCAGTCCGGCCCCGTCGAGGGCTTCGACGGGCACCTGTCGGGCGCCAATGACTATGCGGCCATCGAGGGTGCGGATGTGTGCATCGTCACCGCCGGCGTCCCGCGCAAGCCGGGCATGAGCCGCGACGACCTGCTCGGCATCAACCTGAAGGTCATGGAGCAGGTCGCCGCCGGCATCGCCAAATACGCGCCCAACGCCTTCGTCATCTGCATCACCAACCCGCTCGACGCGATGGTCTGGGCACTGCAGAAGTTTTCGGGCCTGCCCAAGGCCAAGGTCGTCGGCATGGCCGGCGTGCTGGATTCCTCGCGTTTCCGCACTTTCCTCGCCGACGAGTTCAAGGTCTCGGTCGAGGATGTCACGGCCTTCGTCCTGGGCGGTCACGGCGACACCATGGTGCCGCTGACCCGCTATTCGACGGTGGCAGGCATCCCGCTGCCGGACCTGGTCAAGATGGGCTGGTGCTCGGCCGAGCGCCTGGAGGAGATCGTCCAGCGCACCCGCGACGGCGGCGCCGAGATCGTCGGCCTCCTGAAGACCGGCTCGGCCTATTACGCGCCGGCCTCCGCCGCGATCCAGATGGCCGAGAGCTTCCTGAAGGACAAGAAGCGCGTCCTGCCCTGCGCCGCCGCCCTCAAGGGCGAATACGGCCTCAAGGACATGTATGTGGGCGTGCCCTGCGTGATCGGCGCCGACGGCGTCGAGCGGGTCATCGAGATCGATCTCGATTCCGACGAGAAGAGCCAGTTCGACAAGTCGGTCGCCTCGGTGCGGGGCCTGATGGACGCCTGCCAGGGCATCGCGCCCAACCTCAAGTAAGCGAGTGACCGGAACGGTGTTCACCACTCTCTCGCTGATGGGCGGCGCACTGGCCGCCCTGACGGCACCGGTTGCGGAGCTGGCGGGCGAGAGCGTGTACACCGATCTCGAGCTCGACGCCTGCGAGACGGTCTCTCTGTCCAGCGAAGATGCCGGTTCGGGCGAATGGATCTGTCAAGGTCTCCGGGGCCGGGACGTCTTCGTCACCGAGGGTGACCTCAGGTTTCGGTCGCCTTCGGGGCGCCCGCCGAGCTGGGGTCTTCGGCCCGTTCAATTCGCTCGCACCGACGATCGAATGGCGGACCGACGCGGACGGCGAGCCTTATGCGGCGATCGTGCGCTTTCATCTGGATGCCAGCGATGGCGGCAAGGGCACCGACGTGTTGCTGGTCTCGCGGGTCGGCCGCGACGAGGCGCCCGGCTGCGCGGTCTCCGTGCTCGACGCGGCCAACGAGCAGGCCAACGGCATGGCGCGGGGCGCCGCCGATCTCAGCCCGATTTTTCAATGCGGACAGGACCGGCCCGTGCACATCGGCACGGCCGGCGGTCCGGCTTCATCCTTCAGCGGTCTGCAATGACCGATTTTTCGTAATGCCGAGCCATCCGCTTCGGCAGGCTTTTCAAAAGGAAGGCACTTCATGAACATTCACGAATATCAGGCCAAGGAAGTCCTCAAGGGCTTCGGCGCGCCGGTCGCCGACGGGGTACCGATCACGAAGGTGTCCGAGGCCGAGGCTGCCGCGAAGCGGCTGCCCGGGCCGCTTTATGTCGTGAAGAGCCAGATCCACGCCGGCGGCCGCGGCAAGGGCAAGTTCCAGGAACTCGGCCCGGACGCCAAGGGCGGCGTCCGCCTTGCCAAGTCCGTCGCGGAGGTCGTCCAGCACGCCACCGACATGCTCGGCAACACGCTGGTGACCGCCCAGACCAGCGACGCCGGCAAGCAGGTGAACCGCCTCTATATCGAGGACGGCGCCGACATCGACCGTGAGCTCTATCTCTCCATCCTCGTCGACCGCGCGGTCGGACAGGTCGCCTTCGTCGCGTCCACCGAAGGCGGCATGGACATCGAGACCGTCGCCCACGACACGCCGGAGAAGATCATCACCGTCGCCATCGATCCGCTCACGGGCGTGAGCGAGGCGGATGCGGGCAAGCTGTGCGACGCGCTGAAGCTGGACGGCCAGGCCCGCCAGGACGGCATGTCGCTGTTCCCGATCCTCTACAAGGCGTTTACCGAGAAGGACATGAGCCTTCTGGAAATCAACCCGCTGATCGTCATGACCGACGGCCGGCTGCGCGTCCTGGACGCCAAGGTCTCCTTCGACGGCAACGCCCTGTTCCGCCACGAGGACATCAAGGCGCTGCGCGACGAAAGCGAGGAAGACGCCAAGGAGATCGAGGCGTCGAAATACGACCTCGCCTATGTGGCGCTCGACGGCGACATCGGCTGCATGGTCAACGGCGCGGGCCTTGCCATGGCGACGATGGACATCATCAAGCTCTACGGCAAGGAGCCGGCGAACTTCCTCGACGTCGGCGGCGGCGCCAACAAGGAGAAGGTCACGGCGGCCTTCAAGATCATCACCGCCGATCCGGCCGTGAAGGGCATCCTGGTCAACATCTTCGGCGGCATCATGAAATGCGACGTCATCGCCGAGGGCGTGGTCGCGGCCGTCAAGGAAGTCGGGCTGAAGGTGCCGCTCGTCGTGCGCCTGGAAGGCACGAATGTCGACAAGGGCAAGGCCATCCTCAACGAGAGCGGCCTCGCGATCACGGCGGCGGACGACCTCGACGATGCCGCCAAGAAGATCGTCGCGGCCGTCGGCTGATCCGCTCCGGCCGCCCTCGATGGGCGGCCGTCACCCCGACTGACTGACCTCCACGGAGTCCCCCAGAACCCATGTCCATTCTCGTCGACAAGAACACCAAGGTCATCGTCCAGGGCCTGACCGGCAAGACCGGTTCCTTCCACACCGAGCAGGCGCTGGCCTATTATGGCACCCAGATGGTCGGTGGCACCCATCCCAAGAAGGGCGGCGAGACGTGGGAGGGGCAGGCCGATGGTCGCACCGTCCAGCTGCCGATCTTCTCGTCGGTGGTCGAAGCCCGCGACAAGACCGGTGCCACCGCCTCGGTCATCTACGTGCCGCCGGCCGGCGCCGCTGCCGCCATCGAGGAGGCGATCGACGCCGAGATCGGCCTGATCGTCTGCATCACCGAGGGCATCCCGGTGATGGACATGGTCCGGGTCAAGGCCAAGCTCGACAAGTCGAAGTCGCGCCTGCTCGGGCCGAACTGCCCGGGCGTCCTGACGCCGGAACAGTGCAAGATCGGCATCATGCCGGGCAATATCTTCAAGACCGGCAATGTCGGGATCGTCTCGCGCTCGGGCACGTTGACCTACGAGGCGGTCTTCCAGACCACCAATGAGGGGCTTGGCCAGACCACGGCCGTCGGCATCGGCGGCGACCCGGTCAAGGGGACCGAGTTCATCGACATGCTGGAAATGTTCCTGGCCGACGATGCGACCCAGTCGATCATCATGATCGGCGAGATCGGCGGCTCGGCCGAAGAGGAAGCTGCGCAGTTCCTCAAGGACGAGGCCAAGAAGGGCCGCTCCAAGCCGACCGTGGGCTTCATTGCCGGCCGCACGGCGCCGAAGGGCCGCACCATGGGCCATGCCGGCGCCGTGGTTTCCGGCGGCAAGGGCGGCGCCGAGGACAAGATCGCGGCGATGGAATCGGCCGGCGTCCGGGTGTCGCCGTCCCCGGCCCAGCTCGGCAAGACGCTGGTCGAGCTGCTCAAGGGCTGATCGCCGGACCCGAGGGTCGGACGGTGCGGGGCTTCGGGTCGAGGCCCCGCCAAGGGAACGGGGCCCGTGTCACGGCAATGCCGGAAACGCGGGGGAGAAGGGTCGAAACGGGTGCCGACCGCGATTCGCGCGATCGGCATCATCGATGAATCGCTGATAGGAGACGGCCCCGGAACGGTGGTCGCAACGATACGATGGCACGCAATCAGGCGAACGAAACCTTCGCACTCACCTCGTTCCTGTACGGCGGCAACGCCGACTACATCGAGGACCTTCATGCCCGCTACGAGACCGATCCATCGTCGGTTCCGGCGGAATGGAGCGACTTCTTCAAGGAGCTGAAGGACGAGAGCGCCGACGTCATCAAGAGCGCGGAGGGGCCGTCCTGGCAGCGGGCCAACTGGCCGATCGCGGCCAATGGCGACCTGATCTCGGCCCTCGACGGCGACTGGGGCCCGACGGTCCAGACCATCGAGGCCAAGGTCAAGCAGAAGGCGCAGGAATCCGGCGTCGACCTGTCCAGCGCCTCGGTGCAGCAGGCGGCGCAGGATTCGGTCCGCGCCATCATGCTGATCCGGGCCTATCGCGTGCGCGGCCATCTGCACGCCAAGCTCGACCCGCTCGGCATCGCCAAGCCGGCCGACGACGACTACAACGAGCTGTCGCCCCAGGCCTACGGCTTCACCGAGGCCGATTTCGACCGCAAGATCTTCATCGACAAGGTGCTCGGCCTGGAATTCGCCTCCATCCGCGAAATGGTCGACATTCTCGAGCGGACCTATTGCACCACGCTCGGCGTCGAGTTCACCCACATCTCCAATCCGGAGGAGAAGGGCTGGCTGCAGGAGCGCATCGAGGGCCCCGACAAGGGCATTGCCTTCACCGAACAGGGCAAGAAGGCCATTCTCAACAAGCTGATCGAGGCCGAGGGCTTCGAGAAGTTCCTCGACGTGAAGTACAAGGGGACCAAGCGCTTCGGCCTCGACGGCGGTGAAGCGCTGATCCCGGCGCTCGAGCAGATCATCAAGCGCGGCGGCCAGCTGGGCCTGAAGGAAATCATCTTCGGCATGGCCCACCGCGGCCGCCTGAACGTCCTCAGCCAGGTGATGGCCAAGCCGCACCGCGCCATCTTCCACGAGTTCAAGGGCGGCTCCTACAAGCCCGAGGACGTCGAAGGCTCCGGCGACGTGAAGTACCATCTGGGTGCCTCGTCCGACCGCGAGTTCGACCAGAACAAGGTGCATCTGTCGCTGACCGCCAACCCGTCGCATCTGGAGATCGTCGATCCGGTCGTGATGGGCAAGGCGCGCGCCAAGCAGGACGCGATCGCCGGGCGCACCCGCACCGAGATCGTGCCGCTGGAGACCCGCTCCAAGATCATGCCGCTGCTGATCCACGGCGACGCGGCCTTTGCCGGCCAGGGCGTGGTGGCCGAGTGCTTCGGCCTGTCCAGCCTGCGCGGCCACCGGGTCGCCGGTTCGCTGCACTTCATCATCAACAACCAGATCGGCTTCACCACCAACCCGCGGCTGTCGCGCTCCTCGCCCTATCCGTCGGACGTGGCCAAGATGGTCGAGGCGCCGATCTTCCACGTCAATGGTGACGATCCGGAAGCGGTCGTTTACGCGGTGAAGGTGGCGACCGAATACCGGATGAAGTTCCACAAGCCGGTGGTCATCGACATGTTCTGCTACCGGCGGTACGGCCACAACGAGGGCGACGAGCCGGCATTCACCCAGCCGATCATGTACAAGGCGATCCGCCAGCATCCCACGACGCTGGAGATCTACGCCAAGAAGCTCGTGGCCGAAGGCGTCGTCAGCGCGGAAAATGTCGAGGAACGCAAGGCCGAGTGGCGCAAGACCCTCGAAGAGGAATTCGAGGCCGGCCAGTCCTACCTGCCGAACAAGGCCGACTGGCTGGACGGCGCCTGGGCCGGGCTGCGCAAGGCCGAGGAAGTCGACGAGCCGCGCCGCGGCGTCACCGGCGTTCCGCTGAAGACGCTGAAGGACATCGGCGCCAAGCTGTCGGCCGTGCCCAAGGGCTTCAACGTCCATCGCACCGTCAAGCGCTTCCTCGACAATCGCTCGAAGATGATCGAGAGCGGCGAGGGCATCGACTGGGCGACCGGCGAGGCGCTGGCCTTCGGAACCCTCGTCACCGAGGGCCATCCGGTCCGGCTGTCGGGCCAGGATTCGGAGCGCGGCACCTTCTCCCAGCGCCATTCGGTGCTCTACGACCAGGAGGACGAGACGCGCTACGTACCGCTCGCCCATCTGGCCAAGGGCCAGGCGATCTACGAGGTCATCAATTCGATGCTCTCGGAAGAGGCCGTGCTGGGCTATGAATACGGCTATTCGCTCTCGGAGCCGAACGCCCTGACGCTGTGGGAAGCCCAGTTCGGCGACTTCGCCAATGGCGCGCAGGTCGTCTTCGACCAGTTCATCTCGTCGGGCGAGCGCAAATGGCTGCGCATGTCGGGCCTTGTCTGCCTGCTGCCGCACGGCTACGAGGGGCAGGGGCCGGAGCATTCCTCGGCCCGCCTCGAACGCTTCCTGCAGATGTGCGCCGAGGACAACATGCAGGTCGCCAACGTCACGACGCCGGCAAACTATTTCCACATCCTGCGCCGGCAGATGAAGCGCGACTTCCGCAAGCCGCTCATCCTGATGACGCCGAAGTCGCTGCTGCGGCACAAGCGTGCGGTCTCCGACCTGTCGGAGATGTCGGGCGACACCAGCTTCCATCGCCTGCTGTGGGACGATGCGGAGATGCGCAAGGATTCGCCCATCAAGCTGGTCAAGGACGACAAGATCCGCCGCGTCGTCATGTGTACCGGCAAGGTCTATTACGACCTCCTGGAAGAGCGCGAGACCCGCGGCACCGACGACGTCTATCTCCTGCGCCTCGAACAGCTCTATCCGTTCCCGGCCAAGGCGCTGATCCACGAACTGGCGCGCTTCAAGCAGGCCGAGATGGTCTGGTGCCAGGAGGAGCCCAAGAACATGGGCGCATGGTCCTTCATCGACCCCTATCTGGAATGGGTGCTGGAACATATCGGTGCCGAAAAGCGCCGCGTCCGCTATACCGGTCGCAGCCCCGCCGCCTCGCCGGCGGCCGGCACCATGTCCACGCATCAGGCGCAGCTGGCGGCCTTCCTGGAAGACGCCCTCGGCTGAGCCGGCTAGACGCCGCGCAGAACCAAGGTCGCCCCGACCGAACCCGACTCGAAGAGATCTGAAGAGCGATGAGCACCGAAATCAAAGTCCCGACGCTGGGTGAATCCGTCACCGAGGCCACCATCGGCCAGTGGTTCAAGAAGCCCGGCGACCGGGTCGAGATGGACGAGACGCTGGCCGAGCTGGAGACCGACAAGGTGACGGTCGAGGTTCCCGCGCCCGCCGCCGGCGTGCTGGAGGACATCGCCGTGCCGGAAGGCGAGACGGTCGCCGTCGGCACCGTGATCGGCTCGATCGGCGAGGGTTCGGGCTCGGATGCGGGCACCACGGCGCCGACCGAGAAGCCGAAGAGCCCGGAAGCCAGGGCCGATGCCGGCGCCGAGACCAAGGCCGATTACGGCGGCGGTGCCAAGGGCGATGCCGCAGCGCCCGCGCAGGATGCCGGCAAGGGCTCCGGCGACATGCCGGCCGCACCCTCGGCGCGCAAGATGATGGAAGAGAAGGGCCTGTCCGACGGCGACGTCTCCGGGTCGGGCAAGCGCGGCCAGGTGCTCAAGGGCGACGTCCTCGAGGCAGTCGCCCGCGGCGCACCGTCCAGCCCGCAGGAGAAGCCGCAGGCCCCGGCCGCGCGCGCGCCCTCCTCGGGCGGCGACGAGGCACGCGAGGAGCGGGTCCGCATGACCCGCCTGCGCCAGACCATCGCCCGGCGCCTGAAGGATGCGCAGGACACGGCCGCCATGCTGACCACCTTCAACGAGGTGGATATGACCGCGGTCATGGAGATGCGCAAGAAGTACAAGGACCTGTTCGAGAAGAAGCACGGCGTGAAGCTCGGCTTCATGGGCTTCTTCACCAAGGCGGTCTGCCATGCGCTGAAGGAGATCCCGGCGGTCAATGCCGAGATCGACGGCACCGACCTGATCTACAAGAACTACGCCCATATCGGCGTCGCCGTGGGCACCCCCAAGGGTCTTGTCGTGCCGGTGGTGCGCGATGCCGACCAGATGACGATCGCCGAGGTCGAGAAGGAAATCGGCCGGCTGGGCGTGGCGGCGCGCGACGGCAAGCTCGGCGTGTCCGACATGCAGGGCGGCACCTTCACCATCTCCAATGGCGGCGTCTATGGGTCGCTGATGTCGACGCCGATCCTGAACGCGCCGCAATCGGGTATCCTGGGCATGCACAAGATCCAGGAACGGCCGATGGCGATCGGCGGCCAGGTGGTGATCCGGCCAATGATGTATCTGGCGCTGAGCTATGACCACCGGATCGTCGACGGGAAGGAAGCCGTGACCTTCCTCGTGCGGGTCAAGGAAAGCCTGGAAGATCCGGAGCGCCTGGTCCTGGACCTGTAGGGGTTCCGGGACGCGTGAGACATGCCTGGCCGGGTTCGCCGGCCGGGGCAGTGAGAGTAAGTAAGGGAGTACGGCCGCATGGCTGACGGAGTGATGATCGTGACCGGGGGGTCCCGCGGCATCGGCGCGGCGACCGCGCGGCTTGGCGCGAAGGCCGGTTATGCGGTCGTCGTCAACTACGCCTCGAACGAGGCCGCCGCGAATGCGGTGGTTGCGGAGATCGCGGCCGACGGCGGCAAGGCGATCGCGGTCAAGGGCGATGTCGGCGTCGAAGCCGACATCCTGGCGATCTTCGAGGCCGCGGACCGACTCGGACCGATCACGGCGCTGATCAACAATGCCGGCATCGTCGACCAGGCCGGCACGCTGGCCGAGATGACCACCGAGCGCCTGGAGCGGATGTTCCGGATCAACATCACCGGCACCATCCTGTGCGCCCGCGAAGCGGCCAAGCGCATGGGGACCAGCCGCGGCGGCAAGGGCGGCGCGATCGTCAACCTGTCCTCGGTGGCCGCCAAGCTCGGCGGTCCGGGTCAGTATCTCGACTATGCCGCCTCCAAGGGCGCGATCGACACGCTCACCGTCGGGCTCGCCAAGGAGCTGATCGACGACGGGATCCGGGTCTGCGCCGTGCGCCCCGGCATCATCGATACGGACATTCATGCCGCAGGCGGCCAGCCGGACCGGGTGGCGCAGCTCGGTCCCGGCCTGCCCATGAAACGCGCCGGCACGCCGCAGGAAGTGGCCGGTGCCATCCTGTGGCTGGCGTCCGACGCGGCCAGCTACTCGACCGGCGCCATCCTCGACGTGTCGGGCGCGCGCTCGATCTGGCCGTAAGCCCGAGCCCCGCCCCGCAAGGGCGCGGGGCAGCGACTGTCATGAACGCATCGCCGCGCCCGCCGGCGCGGGGCCGGCAGAGGGACGCGCAGCATGGAAACCGAGATCGCCGCGACATTTGCCGCAATGCCGACGGAGCTGACGCTTCTCGGCTGGTCGGTGATCCTGGGTCTTGCCATGCTGGCCGTCCACATCGTGACGACCACCCCCGATCTGGGGCTGGACACCGCCGTTTCGCCGCGCGACGGCAATCCGCAGCCGACCGGCAAGCTGGCAGGCCGCGCCAAGCGCGCCTTCGCCAATTACATGGAAACCTATGCGCTGTTCGCCGCGCTGACGCTAGGCCTGATCGTCTCGGGCCAGACCGGCGGCCTCGGCCTTTACGGCGCGCAGCTCTGGTTCTGGTCTCGAGTGGCCTATGCGCCGATCTACTATTTCGGCATCCCCTGGGTGCGAACGCTCGTTTTCGTGGCCTCGCTCATCGGCATCATCCTGATGGTCTACGATCTTCTCACCTGACGTCGCCCACGGCTGATATCATCTCCCAAGACTCCGGGCTCCGGCCCGCACCGCACGAACAGGACTGGACATGGCTGAACCCTTCGACCTCGTCGTCATCGGATCGGGACCCGGCGGATATGTCTGCGCCATCAAGGCGGCGCAGCTCGGCCTCAAGGTCGCCGTCGTCGAAATGCGCAAGACCTATGGCGGCACCTGCCTGAATGTCGGCTGCATCCCGTCCAAGGCGCTGCTCTATGCCTCGGAAATGTTTGCCGAAGCCGGGCACAATTTCGCCGAGCTCGGCATCGCCGTCGAGCCGAGGCTCGAACTCGACAAGATGCTGGCCCACAAGGACAAGACGGTGAAGTCGAATGTCGACGGCATCGCCTTCCTTTTCAAGAAGAACAAGATCACCGGCATCATCGGCACCGGTCGCATCGCGTCCGCCTCCGAGGTGGAGGTGACGAAGGAAGACGGCACCACCGAGATGCTGTCGGCGAAGACCATCTGCATCGCCACCGGTTCCGACGTCGCGGGCATCCCCGGCGTCGAGGTCGATTTCGACAGGGAGACGATCGTCTCGTCGGACGATGCCATCGCGTTGCAGGCCGTCCCCAAGACCATGGTCGTGGTTGGCGGCGGCGTGATCGGGCTGGAGCTCGGCTCGGTCTGGGCGCGGCTCGGCGCCAAGGTCACCGTGGTCGAATATCTCGACAAGGTGCTCGGGCCGATGGACAGCGAGATCTCCACCGCCTTCCAGAAGCTGATGGTCAAGCAGGGGCTGACCTTCAAGCTGGGTGCCAAGGTCACCGCCGTCACCCGAACCGACAGCGGCGCGTTGGTAAGCTTCGAGCCGGCCAAGGGCGGCGAGGCGGAAACGCTGGACGCCGACGTCGTGCTCGTGGCGACCGGCCGCAAGCCCTATACCGCCGGCCTCGGCCTCGAAGAGGTGGGCGTTGCGCTGGATGATCGCGGGCGGGTCGAGATCGACGGGCAT
This sequence comes from Aurantimonas sp. A2-1-M11, assembly GCF_036549475.1. Lineage (NCBI taxonomy): Bacteria > Pseudomonadati > Pseudomonadota > Alphaproteobacteria > Hyphomicrobiales > Aurantimonadaceae > Aurantimonas > Aurantimonas sp. A2-1-M11. The sequence goes on from NZ_JAZHLI010000023.1 coordinate 67,988, forward strand.
TTCAAGACCAGTGTCGACGGCATCTACGCGATCGGCGACGTGGTGAAGGGCGCCATGCTCGCCCACAAGGCCGAGGACGAGGGCGTCGCGCTGGCCGAGATCCTCGCCGGACAGGCAGGCCATGTGAATTACGACGCGATCCCTTCGGTGGTCTACACCTCGCCGGAAGTCGCCTCGGTCGGCAGGACCGAGGAGGAGCTGAAGCAGGCGGGCATCGCCTACCGGGTCGGCAAGTTCCCCTTCATGGCGAACGGCCGCGCCCGCGTCATGCTGCAGACCGACGGCTTCGTGAAGTTCCTCGTCGATGCGGAGACCGACAAGGTGCTGGGCTGCCACATCCTGGGCGCCGATGCCGGCGATCTCATCGCCGAGGCCAGCCTGCTGATGGAATTCGGCGGCTCGTCCGAGGACCTGGCGCGCACGTCCCATGCCCATCCGACCCTGTCGGAAGCCATGCGCGAGGCGGCGTTCGCGGCCTTTGCCAAGCCGATCCACATCTGACCGGCGTGTTCGGCGGAGCCCGTCCCGCCGGATGTTTCACGTGAATCGCCGGTGCCAACAGAAAGGCCCGACCGCGCGAGCGGCCGGGCCTCGTCATGTCCGACAGGAGAACGTCAGCTCTTTTTGTCGGGTGCGGCGGGGGTGGTGACGGTGCCCGTGGTGTCGGCGGTGACGACGATGGGCGTCATCGGTGCATCGGCCTTGAAATGGGATGCGCAGGCCGCAACCGCACCGGTCGAGGCGGCGGCGAGAAGGCCGGCACCCAGTGTGACAGCGAGGAAGGATTTCATGGGGCATGGACTCCTTGGCTGTTGCGATCCGCAAAGCTTAGAGCCGTCCGGTACTCGCCGGCCAGCGGCGATCGCGCCGCCGCCTTCACGTTTCGGTGCAGTGCGGCGGGCGCCTTCCCCAGGGGCGGGCGTCAATCTGCCCGCGTGACGGTCCAGCCCTGGTTCCGCAGCAAGGCGACGATGCCTGTATCGCCCGGCAGATGCAGGGCGCCGACGGCGACGAAGGTTCCGCCCGCCGCCAGCATCGGCTGCATACGCTCGGCCATCCGCCGGTTGCGGTCGGTGACGATGCGCCGCTCGAACTCGGCATAGCCTTCGCCTGCGCCGACCAGCACGGCGCCGTTGGGAATGGCCGCCTCGATCGTCGGAAGGATCATCGCGATGCGGCCGTCGACATAGAGCGACACCATCATTTCCATGACGTCGGGCAGATGCGCGGCGAGGTCGACCGTGGCGACCAGGCCTTCGACCTGCAGGTCCATGGGCAGGGAGGCGAGCGCGGTGAGCTGCTCGGCCGAGCTCTCCAGCCCCTCGACCGGCTTGCCCGCGGCCTGTGCCCGCCGGGCCAGCGCGGCGTCGAGAACGGCCGCGCCATCGGCCCGATGGGCCATCTCGCAGGCCGGCAGCATCAGGCTGATCGACAGGAACCAGGGCTGCAGGGTGTGCACCGCCTGGAACGGCATGCCGCGCGCCGTCAGCGCCCCCTTGACCCGCTCTTCCTCCTCGTCCGACAGGAGGTCGGCCAGGGTCTGGCCCCGTGGCAGGTTGATCAGTTCGGGATGGGCGAAAAAGGCGGCGGCAGCCTTGGCCGGCTCGAGCACGTCCGTCGTCTCGACGACCAGCCGCCGGGCGCTCTGAAGCGCCGCATCGGCCTGCGGCGACAGCGCCAGGACGCGGCTGTCGGCCAGATGCATGGTGCCGAGGAGGAAGGATGGAGCAACGCCCGGCTTCTCGATGCGGAACAGCTTGCCGTCACCATTGGCCACCTTCGCGGCTTCCGCCTCCACGGCGGCGAGCCTGCCGTCGGCCTGCAACTGCGCCAGCAGGTTGTCCGCCCGGCACGCGGCCGGGACGGCGGCATGGGCCGATCCGATGCCCGCCAGGAGCAGGACCAGCAGAATCAGGGGCAGCGCCAGGCAGAGGCGTTCGACCCGGCGCAGGAAATGCTCGGATCCGTTCTGTGCGTCGGTCGCGGCGAAGGCGGAGATCAGGTGCAGCATGGCCCCAGCCTATGCGCCAAATGCGACCAAAGATCTAAGGCGTTCGCCCTGAAAAACCCTTGGATGCCCTGTGCTTCAGGGATTCCCATCGGGTTTGAAGTATTGGAGAATGCCGGAAACCGATCCTGACCCGATTGATTTCCGGTGTTTTTGC
>NZ_JAZHLI010000230.1:0-556 GCF_036549475.1 Aurantimonas sp. A2-1-M11
CACAGGCTGAGGGAGGTCTCGCGCAGATAGAGCCAGAGCCGCTCGACCGGGTTGAGTTGGGGACTGTAGGGCGGAAGCGCGACGAGGGTGATGTTCGCCGGTACGTCGAGGGCTTTTTCGCCGTGCCATCCGGCGCCGTCGAGAACCATGACGACATGGACGTCGTCCGGAATGGTGTGGGCGAACTCGGCGAGGTAGAGGTTCATCCTCGCCTTGTCGGCATAGGGCAGGACCAGGGCGAAGGACTGGCCGGTGGAGGGTTCGACGGCACCGAAGATGTAGGTCCATTCGAAGCGCTGGTCGCAAAGCCCGGGTGGTCGCTTGCCGCGGGTCCACCAGCGGTGGCAGTGGCGGCCTTTCTGGCCAACCCGTGCTTCGTCTTGATACCAGAGCGCAATCCGCTTGTCGGGGTGGTCGACGTTTGCCGCCTTCAGGGCCTCGGAGAGCCCTTTTTTTTAAAGCGCGCCTGGCGCCCCGGATCGCTCTGAGGGTGGGTCGGCCGGGCTTTCTGGCGCGAAAAGCCGTTACGGCGCAGGATGCGCGACAGGCTGGCGGG
>NZ_JAZHLI010000231.1:0-547 GCF_036549475.1 Aurantimonas sp. A2-1-M11
TCGAAATAGACGCCGAGGAGCATCGTCGTGGAGTGACCGATCGCGAAGAGGGTCACGTAGATGCCGATGTCCTTCATCCGGTAGAGGAAGAAGATCACGCCGAGCAGGAACAGGATGTGGTCGTAGCCCGTCGCCATGTGCTTGGCGCCGAGATACATGAAGGCGATGAGGTTCACCCCCGTGATCTCCTGGATGTAGCCCTGGTCGCCGGCGGCGACGCTATGCGCGAGTGCTGTCGTGCCCCACGTCATTGCCAGGAGAAGGGCGAGCAGAGGGGTACGAAACGTCGTCCGGATCGCATCGCGCGACCGGAGGCGACCTTCGACGGAAGGGTCCTGCATGTCTGGTTCCGATAGTCCGAATGGTGCCATGCCGTCACAGCGACGGCGATTGATCACGCGATGTCGGACGATCTCGGCGGTCGATCGAGGGTCGAAGGGACACCGCCCCGGGTGTGGTCCTGAAGCGCGAGCGCATGTTGCGCGGCGCCGGGTGGCACGGGCGCATCGAACCGCGGCAATGTCCCGGGCTTGTCGTGCGAATGGTC
>NZ_JAZHLI010000233.1:0-542 GCF_036549475.1 Aurantimonas sp. A2-1-M11
GCCGGATCGGGCCGTCGTGCTGTGCGTTGACGAGAAGTCGCAGATCCAGGCGCTCGACCGGACGCAGCCGGGGCTGCCCCTCAAGAAGGGTCGCGCCGCCACCTTGACACATGATTACAAGCGCCACGGCACGACCACGCTGTTCGCGGCACTCGATGTGAAGTCGGGCATGGTCATTGGCGACTGCATGCCGCGCCACCGGGCCAAAGAGTTTCTGGCCTTTCTGCGTCGTATCGACCGGGCGGTGAAGAAGCCCCGCGACATCCATCTGGTGCTCGACAACTACGCCACGCACAAGACGCCCGAGGTGAAAGCGTGGCTGGAGAAACACCCGCGCTTCAAGCTGCATTTTACGCCGACCAGCTCGTCATGGCTCAACCTCGTCGAGCGCTTCTTCGCAGAGATCACCATAAAGCGGATCCGGCGGGGCAGCTACACCAGCGTCACCGACCTGGAGGCGACCATCTACAACTACCTGGCGCAGCACAACTCCAGGCCAAAGCCCTTCCAGTGGACAAAAACCGCCGACGATATTCTCGAAC
>NZ_JAZHLI010000232.1:0-542 GCF_036549475.1 Aurantimonas sp. A2-1-M11
CCGCAGAGACCCCGGGAAGGACTCACAGCGCCTCAGGCGAATGACCGCAGCATGGGACGACGAGTTCCTTGCAAGCCTCGTCAGACCCTGAGCTCATTCACCCGATTCCCCTGATCGGTGGTGAAGATCGTCAAGTTCGCCACCGACGTGACCGATCGGGTCCGTGCCGTCACGGCCCTCGGCTCGTCGCTCGAGAGCCTTGCCACCGGCAATCTGGAAGAGCGCATCGAGACGCCGTTCCCCGCTGCGCTCGAACCGATCCGGATCAGCTTCAATACCTCGGTCGCGCGGCTGGAGACGGCGATCGGCGAGGTGGTGGTTGCGATCGCCTCGATCCGGCCGGGCCTGTCGGAGATCAACACGGCCTCGAACGACCTGGCGCATCGCACCGAGCAGCAGGCGGCCAGCCTGGAGCAGACCGTCGCGGCCCTGGGCGAAGTGACCCAGGCCGTCAACGAGACCGCCGAGGGCGCCGGCAAGGCGCAGCTCGTGGCCTCGGGGGCCCGCGAAAAGGCCCGGAAGGGCGGCGAGATCGTCGGCAA
>NZ_JAZHLI010000235.1:0-537 GCF_036549475.1 Aurantimonas sp. A2-1-M11
TACCAAGGGGGGCGACAACAGTCTTTGCAGCGCAATCCTGAATGTCCTCGATGAGCGCTACTCGGCAGGGGGCGTACCTATGCTCGCCGGAGGGGTCATCGGTATTTCATCTTTCCCCAGCCACGGACAAGACGCAATCGGACTCCTACGGAAGTCGAGCGCGGCGCTTCTGGATGCTGAGCAGGCTCGACAGTCCTTTGCAGTCTACGATGGTGAGAAAGACGACACCTACAGGTTAAAATCGCGCCTTTTGCCGGACCTGCAAGCAGCACTTGATGCGCCGGGGCAAATTGCGTTGCAGTATCAGCCGAAGATCGATCTTGTCACGGGAGCGTGCGTTGGTGTCGAGGCGCTGGCCCGATGGAGGCATCCAGAGCACGGGCTGATTGCACCAGGAGAGTTCATTCCTCTTGCCGAAGAGACGGCCCTCATCCACCCTCTTACACAGAAGGTGCTGGATTTGGCGTTGATGCGGGCCTTCGCCTGGAGGCAGGCTGGAATGCTCATGCCGGTTGCGGTCAATATCTCGATCCGCAA
>NZ_JAZHLI010000234.1:0-537 GCF_036549475.1 Aurantimonas sp. A2-1-M11
TACCAAGGGGGGCGACAACAGTCTTTGCAGCGCAATCCTGAATGTCCTCGATGAGCGCTACTCGGCAGGGGGCGTACCTATGCTCGCCGGAGGGGTCATCGGTATTTCATCTTATCCCAGCCACGGACAAGACGCAATCGGACTTCTGCGGAAGTCGAGCGCGGCGCTTCTGGATGCTGAGCAGGCTAGACAGTCCTTTGCAGTCTACGATGGTGAGAAAGACGACACCTACAGGTCAAGATCGCGTCTTTTGCCGGACCTGCAAGCAGCACTTGATGCGCCGGGGCAAATTGCGTTGCAGTATCAGCCGAAGATCGATCTTGTCACGGGAGCGTGCGTTGGTGTTGAGGCGCTGGCCCGATGGAGGCATCCAGAGCACGGGCTGATTGCACCAGGAGAGTTCATTCCTCTTGCCGAAGAGACAGCCCTCATCCACCCTCTTACACAGAAGGTGCTGGATTTGGCGTTGATGCGGGCCTTCGCCTGGAGGCAGGCTGGAATGCTCATGCCGGTTGCGGTCAATATCTCGATCCGCAA
>NZ_JAZHLI010000236.1:0-529 GCF_036549475.1 Aurantimonas sp. A2-1-M11
AGCACCTCCGAATCAACAGGTGCTCACACAGGAATCACAAGCGATTCCTCCCATTCAAGAACTTTGGCCCGGAGCCAGATCAGCAGTCACGCCGATTTATGGGTAATCGCAAGTCACACCGGATGGATACATATCAAACCAGAGTGCCACCCATTCACGCAAGTTATCCAACACAGAATCAAGGTCGATTGCGGCGGTGAAGCTTGTGGAGCGTCGATAGATGCCGTTATCGCGCGTCGTTTCGTAAGCGCGGCCTGAGCTCCATTGGCTTTACGCTTTCGATGGCTTCCCCGGTCTGCGAGTCTGGCGCCCTTTCCCTGGATTGGAGGGCGCGATGTTCGAACGGGATACGGATGTCGGGGACGGCTTCGTCGGGCGAATGGAGGTCGTGTCGGGTCGCACCGGCCGACGCAGCTGGCCGGATGATGTGAAGGGCCGGATCGTCGGTGAGAGCTTCAGGCCGGGCGCCGTGGTCAATGATGTGGCGCGCCGGCACGGCGTGGCGCCTCAGCAGCTGACGCAATGGCGC
>NZ_JAZHLI010000237.1:0-523 GCF_036549475.1 Aurantimonas sp. A2-1-M11
TTCGAGACGGAAGTTCTTCGAACTCGCCGACATCGCCAAAAGCGCCCGGCGAGGAAAGAACGCAGCGCCGATCTCGCCGCTGGCACTGGAAGCGGTCAAGCGCATTGACGCGCTGTTCGACATCGAACGCGAGGTGAACGGCCGCCCTGCCAAAGAGCGCCTGGCTGTCCGGCAGGAGCGAAGCGTGGCCGTTCTGGCCGATCTGGAGGACTGGATGCGCATCGAGCGGGCGCGCCTGTCGCGCCACGCGCCGGTCGCCAAGGCCATGGACTACATGCTGACACGCTGGGACAGCTTTGCCCGCTTCACCACCGACGGCCGGATCTGCCTGACGAACAACGCCGCCGAGCGGGCGGTTCGCAGCCTGGCTCTCGGCCGCAAGTCATGGCTCTTTGCCGGTTCCGATCGCGGCGCCGATCGCTGCGCCTTCATGCTGACGCTGATTGCGACGGCCAAGCTCAACGACATCGATCCGCAGGCCTGGCTCGCCGACGTCCTCGCGCGCATCGCCGACACCCCCCAA
>NZ_JAZHLI010000238.1:0-522 GCF_036549475.1 Aurantimonas sp. A2-1-M11
TCGGTGGCGCCCTCTACCACCGCCAGCGGATGCTTATGACCGTCGCCATCGACGCCGATCGCGGCGACGAGCACCAGATCCTCGTTGACATGAAGCCCGTCGATCTGGACGACGAGCAGGTCGAGCTTCGACAGGTCGGCGCTCATGAAAGCGTTCAACTTCTCGGCCGACAGCGCCACGAACCGGCGAGACGCCGCCGATTTCGATACGCCGCTGCCAGGTCCTGCCGGCACGTCGCCCTCCGGCAGCCGCACCGCCCGCCCGAACCGTCGGGTGGAGACGTTGATCAGCATCAGATTCATCGCCCAGCGGCCGAGCCAGTCCTCCGCTGTCGCCCGGTCCCAGCTCGGGACAGGCACCTCCCGGCCATCGACGCCCCGAATGCGGGGGCGTTGGACCTCCACCTTGCCGCCGTGGAAACCAATACGCCCGCGCGTCCTGCCCCACCGATGGGCATGGCGTTTCTCGTCCCGACCGTGGCGCGGGCCGCAGGCAGCTTCGACGTCGGCCTCCATCATCGCC
>NZ_JAZHLI010000239.1:0-512 GCF_036549475.1 Aurantimonas sp. A2-1-M11
CCCGTGCGGTTGCGGCGACATGGTGCGCATCGGCGAGGACCGCTCCAGTCGCTTCGACATCGTGCCGGCGCAGTACCGGGTGCTCGTCACGGTGCGCCCGCGCTACGCCTGCCGCACGGCCGCGCCAAGGTCGTGCAGGCGCCGGCTCCGGCGCATCTGATCGAGGGCGGCCTGCCAACCGAGGCCGTGCTCGCCCACGTGATCGTCTCGAAGTACGCCGAGCACATGCCGCTCTACCGCCAGGCACAGGTCTTCGCCCGGCACGGCATCGAGCTGGATCGCTCGACGCTTGCCGAATGGGTCGGCCGAGCCTCCTGGCACCTGTCGTCAGTTGTCGATCGCATGGCGAAGCTCCTCAAGCGCTCCGGCAAGTTGTTCATGGATGAGACTACGGCGCCAGTGCTCGATCCCGGCCGCGGCCGGACCAAGACCGGTTACCTGTGGGCGCTCGCCCGCGACGACCGATCATGGGGTGGCGGCGACCCGCCAGCCGTGGTGTTCCACTACGCGCC